>JAFDTY010000105.1 GCA_019594055.1 Candidatus Haladaptatiplasma halalkaliphilum
AAAAATCCAGACGTCGAAGGAACAAACAACAGATGCGAACGTGCAATACGTCATAGTGTCATAGCAAGAAAGATCAGTGGCGGGAACAGATCCGAAAAAGGCGCAAAAACATATGAAAGGTTGATCAGTGTGTATCACACTATGAAAATCCGAAACCAAAATCTGCTAGAGCACGGAAAAGATATCATTCAAACTTCACACGGCTGAACTCTTACCCCGGGAGGGCGCACAACTATTTTATAACCCCTGCATATCCCCACATGAAATACAAGGAACCGTGATGGAAAATGAAGCTCCAGGAATATGAAGCCGTGGGAATATTCGAGGGATACGGTATACCCGTTGCCAAAGGATATGTTGTTAGTGCGCCGGAAGAGATCAGGGACGTTGATAACCCCGTGGTCCTCAAGGCACAGGTGACCGTTGGCAAGAGAGGAAAATCGGGAGGCATACTGTTCGCCGAAAGCCGTGACGAAGCCGTGGAAAAGGCGAGAGAACTTTTCGGTATGACCATACAGGGCCTCCGGGTAAACGAGATACTGGTGGTGGAGAAGGCGGAAGTGATACGCGAGTATTATGTGGGCCTTGTGATAGACCGGGAGTCCGGACGCCCCACCCTTATAATGACATCGGAAGGCGGCGTCAACATAGAGGAATTGGCCGCCAAGAGTCCCCATAAAATAGCCAAAAAACCCATAGACCCCCTGACGGGTATACTCCACAGCGATGCCATGTACCTTGCGGAATCCATAGGGTTGACGGGGACGGAGATCTCCATGATGGCGGACATAGCGGTAAAGCTGTACCGTGCCTTCGAAGATCACGATTCAGAACTGGCTGAGATAAATCCTCTGGTTGCAACACCCCATGGCTTACTCGCCATAGACGCCGTGTTCAACATAGACAATAACGCACTGTACCGTCAAAAATTCGATAGGAAGAAGAGCCAGACGGTAACGGAGCGTGAAAAGCTGGCAGACGAGTACGGCCTTGCATATGTAGACCTCGAAGGTGATATAGGCATAGTGGGAAGTGGTGCGGGACTGGTCATGGCAACCCTGGATGCGGTGGCCGAGTACGGGGGCGCCGCGTCGTGCTTCCTGGATCTGGGCGGAGGGGCAGGTACCGGTGACATGCTCAACGCACTTGAGATAATCTCCATGAAGGAAGGGGTCCGCTCCATGTACCTGAACATATTCGGTGGGATAACCAAGTGTGACGAGATAGCCCGGGGCATCATAGATTTTAACCCTACCATACCCACGGTGGTGAGGATGTTGGGTACGAACGAGGAAAAGGCGAAAGAGATGCTCAGGGAAGCCGGATACGAAACGGTCGACGATATGGAAGAAGGGGCGAAGAAGGCAGTGGACATACGGGTATGACCATGGAAAACTTCCGATTGACGGAGATAGGCCGTGTACGCAACGATCACACGGATGAGATACCCGAGGATTACAAGGAGCGAGCATCCACCATCGAGATACACAGTGAGTTCGTAGATTGTCTCCAGGGCATAGAGGAGCACTCTCACATCGTTGTGGTATCGTGGTTCCACAGGAGCGACAGGACCCTAAAGAGGGTTCATCCCATGGGCAACACGGAGAATCCCCTTACCGGCGTCTTCGCCACCCGATCTCCCGCACGGCCGAACCCCCTCGCCATCACCGTATGCGAGCTGCTGAAAGCAAATGACAATATCCTTATCGTAAAGGGCTTGGACTCCTTTGACGACACGCCCGTGATCGATATCAAATCGTACTCCCATCATATGGTGGCGGAAAACCCTAGATATCCCCCCTGGGTTACGAGGTGATCCACTTGAATGCAAAAAAGATAGATGGCAGAAGGATAGCTTCCGAGAGGGAGGTTATCCTAAGGAATAAGATAGAAATGCTTAAACGTCCGCCGAGACTCGACACCATCTTCGCCGGTTTTGATGAAGGTTCCAGGGTTTACCTGGGGACCAAGAACAAGGGATGCGAACGTGTGGGCATTGAATCTGTCACCCACGGCTACCAGGAAGGGGTAACGGCATCCGAACTCACGGACAAGATACATGCTTTGAACGACGATCCATCCGTGGACGGTATCCTGCTCCAGATACCCCTGCCCGAAGGTATGTGTTCGGCAGACCTGATAGCGGAGATCGACCCCGTGAAGGATGTGGAAGGTCTTCACCCCGTAAATCTCGGCGGGCTGATAGCCGGTGACGAAAACAGGATACCCTGCACTCCAAAGGGCATATTGACCATGTTGGAATACGAAGAAGTTGAATTGAAGGGGGCCGAGGTGTGCATCGTTAGTCACAGCATGATAGTTGGAAAGCCCATGGCAGTACTTCTTCTCAACAGGGATGCCAGTGTTACCGTGGTCCACGAGTACACAAATGACATCTCCGCCCACACTCTAGGGGCCGATGTGATAATTTCCGCCGCCGGTGTACCCGGGCTCATCAAAGCCCACATGGTCTCTCCCGGTGCGGTGGTGATCGATGTGGGTATGAACCGGCTTGAAAGCGGTGAACTGGTGGGTGATGTGGACTATGAAGGTGTTGGCAAGAAGGCATCCAAGATAACCCCTGTTCCCGGGGGTGTCGGTCCTACCACCGTACTCTCCTTGCTGGAGAACACCTACGACGCTCATGTGGAGAGAGAACCATAAAGGTTATAGCAGACGTAGTGCGTTATCCGAACTCGCCTCGCTGGGGTGACAGAGAGGCCAATGTGACCGCCTGCAGAGCGGTTTCCCGTGGGTTCGATTCCCACCCCCAGCTCTAGTTGGTGAGGGTAAATTTCACGTAGTAATGACGGACTTTCGGTTGGGATAGACTATGGTGCATATCAATCTGAGGGAATATTTGTCATCAAAGTACAAACATCATATCATCTCGGAGATGATATGGTTGGGAAAAGTATATATGTGATGTACGCTTTACATATTAACAAGGTTACAAACGTATCACGTATTCACGATAATCACCCTCCCTCCTTTTTCTTGTTGGAGTTGGTTTAAAAGCTATGGCTAAATGATATGATGCAGGGATGTTTATGTTCGTCATAGGGCCTTCGGATGTATCGGCTGTTCGTCAACCCGAATAAAGTAAAATATCCGGTATTTACTAATCGGACAGGTGTCCGAAGTGGTAATATCGAAAGGGTACGATCGGTTCGTCAAAAAAAGAGTAACATGTCCTCAGTACTATAGTTGAAGACCTTACTTCTTGTATAGAAGTGTCTTCAA
>JAFDTY010000018.1 GCA_019594055.1 Candidatus Haladaptatiplasma halalkaliphilum
ATCCAGGGTTTCGGAAATGTGGCACAGTATGCGGCCCAACTTTACATCGAATACGGTGGCAAGGTGGTCAACGTTTCATGCTGGGACCAGGAGGACGGAAAGGCCTATTCTTACTACAGGAAAGAGGGTATCGACCTGGAAGAACTCAGGGGTATCACCAACAGATACGGAAGTGTGGACAAGGCAAAGGCAGAGGAATTGGGATACGAAAGACTGCCGGGTGACGACTGGTTGAGCCTTGAGGCGGATATACTCATACCGGCGGCCCTGGAGAACGCCATAACCGGGGACAACGTGGACAGGATAAACAAGTCCGTAAAGTTGATAGGTAGCGGAGCCAACGGGCCCATAACCCCTGAGGCCATGGAGAAGCTCAACAAACTCGATCTCATGGTCATCCCGGACTTCCTGGCCAACGCCGGAGGTGTAACTTGCAGCTACTTCGAACAGGTCCAGAACAACACCAACTACTACTGGTCCAGAGAAGAAGTGATCGGGAAGCTCGATGACAAGATGACCACTGCATTCTACGGTGTGCTCGAGCTGGCCAAGAGAAAGAAAATACCCATGCAGGATGCGGCGTACATGATCGCCATCTCAAGGGTGGTCGACGCATGCCGTATGCGCGGATGGATATGAATTAAATATGCCGAGCCGCGACGAAGAGATAAGGAAGGTTATCGCAGAGATCACCGGTGTGGAACCGAAACCGGCAGAAACCTCAAAGAAAGGGTCCGGGGAAACCTTCCTCAGGGATATACTCTTCGTCGCCTCGGATTACCATTTTTTTCAGGTCGAAGAAGGGGGAAGGTTGTACAAGTTATTTCAGGAGGTTTTTTCGCCCCACGGCATCGGCAGGTATCCCGAGGTTCATCACGTTAGAACGGTAAAGGAGTGCACGGACAGGGTGGCACGGGGCTCCGTTGACCTGGTGATAGTATTGAACGATACCGATAACCCCCTGGAGATATCCGAAGCCGTCAAGGGGATGAGACCGGAACTACCGGTGATCTACGCGGGTGGAGACATCTCCCGGTTGATCGAGTTGAAGGAGACGGGTAAATTCGACGGCGTGTTCGCCTGGGACGGAGACGGAAAATTCTTCGTGCATATCGCAAGGTTCATGGGCGATGTGATAAAGATACGTCAAGACGAACACCCGCCTCAACAGAGGTACATACTTCTCGTGGAAGATTCGATCCCCTTCTATTCAAACTACATATCCGTTATCTACCGGGAACTGCACAGGCATGAAAAGGAGATAATGGGTGAGGACATCACCAGGGAGCAGCTGGAGACCAGACTCTCCGGACGCCCCGTGGTCCTTTTCACGGACGAGTTCGCCAGGGGTCGTGAATATTATGATACCTACAAGGAGAGTATGATGTGCGTGATAACGGACATGCACGATGGCAAAAACCCCCGTGCCGGCCTGGAACTCGCCCTTGAAATACGTGAAGAAAAACCTGATATCGGGTTATTGATCCAATCATCCGAGAAGAACATCGGTGACAGTATTGACCGCTGCGAGATCCCATACGTCATGAAGGGTGATTCCTCACTGATCCCCTGTATCAGGGCGCTGTTGAAAGGATCCCTGGGACCCACGGAGATGAGGTTACCCTCGCGTGACGCCTCGGGCCCCCATATCAACGTCAACAGCCTGCATGTTCTGGAGGAGAGTCTTGTTAAGATACCCACGGGTACCCTTATGGAACATTTCGACGATATCTTGAAATGGCTTCGGAGCCGTAGAGAATACGAACTCGCCCGGGGCTTTTCGGAGTTACGCAATATCCATGGTAACAATCCCCACGAGATACACAAGCACATGCTCGATATCCTGGAGGACCACCGATACACCGCCTATCGCTGTACCATCACGGATTACAGGAGAGAGGATATCGGCGCCAGGGTGGGACTGTGCAGGATAGGGGGAGGCGCTCTGGGAGGAAAGGCAAGAGGCCTCGCCTTCATATCCAAACTCATATCCACCTACCTGAAGGAGGATATCCTTCCGGGTATCACCATCACCGTACCCCGGACCATGGTCCTGTCCACCGAGGTATTCGACCGTTTTCTCGAGCACAACGATCTTTTGAGCCCCGAGATACTCGATATGCCCGACGAGCGTCTTGCAGCCAAATTCATGAAGGCCGACCTGCCCGTCACCGTGCTGGGCGACCTCCGGTCCTTCGTCAGGCAGACCAGAAAGCCTATCATCGTACGCTCTTCCGGGGTGCTGGAGGATGCGTTACTCCAACCCTTCGCCGGGGTGTACTCATCGTTACTGCTCCCCAACGAATCCTGGGAGACGGACCTCAGATTCCAGGATATCTGTAACGCCATAAAGTACGTTTTCGCATCCACCTTTTTCACGAACGCCCGAACCTACCTCAGATCCACCACCAGACAGCTCGGGGACGAAAAGATGGCCGTGATAATCCAGGAGGTGATGGGAAGACGGCACGGTAACAATTATTATCCGACAGTATCGGGGGTTGCAAGATCCCATAACCACTACCCCTCGGGCTGCTGCCCGCCGGAGGAAGGTATCGTGTACCTCGCCCTGGGTCTCGGAAAATCAATCGTCGAGGGGGGAAGGGCATATCGTTTCTGCCCCAACCATCCGAAGGCTTCGCCCCCCGGGGGTACCGAGGACCTCTTGAAAAACTCACAAACCTCGCTATACGCCCTCAATCTCGAGACCATCTACAAGATGATAGACCTGAACGAAGAGAAGACCCTTTCCAAACTCGATTTGAAGACTGCCGAAAAGCACGGTGAACTCCGATGTACCGCATCCACATACTCGCTGGAGAGCGACCGTATGTATCCGGGTACCAACTATCACGGACCCCGGATAATTGATTTCGGGCCCATGCTGGTACACGAAACCATACCCCTGGCAAAGGGCATAAGGGTGCTGATGCGGATGACGGAGATGGCCCTGGGCTCGCCTGTTGAGATCGAATTCGCCGTGGACGTGGACAAAAAATGCCGTCACGGAGATATTTACATACTGCAGGTAAGACGGTTGGTAAGCGGTTACTCCGACGTGGAAGTGAATATGGAGGGATACGAGCCCGAAGATATACTGTGTCACAGTAACAGGTCACTGGGTAACGGTGTCAAAGATGATATCAGGGATATAGTGTACGTCAGACCGGATACCTTCGATATATCCCACAGCCCAAAGGTCATCAGGGAGATACGTGGGATAAACAACAGGTTGATGGACCAAAACCACGAGTACCTCCTTGTGGGGCCGGGCCGCTGGGGTTCCACGGATAGATGGATGGGGATATCCGTCAACTGGAGTGACATTGCCGGTTGTGGAGTCATCGTGGAAACACCCCTGGAGGGGAGACCCATCGAGCCGTCTCAGGGCTCTCATTTCTTCCACGATATGGTCTCCGCCAGTGTGGGATATCTTCTGATAGACAGGCACGAAGGGGTGGATTGGGATTGGCTGGAAGGCCTGGAAGTGATCGAGGAAAGGAAATATGTTAAACATGTTCGTTCGCCCCGGGGGATGAAGGTGTTATTGAACGGCAAAAAAGGCAGGGGTGTGGTTTTGAAGGAGGGAAAAAGGTGATAAACGTTTTATCTTATACCAGTTACGTAAAGTACGGCGATGACATATGCAGGACAACATGAAGAACGGAAAGGGAAGGCGGGGACGCGCCGATGTGGACGAGTTAAAGGAGAGGGCAAAGGAATTGAACTGCCTTTACGGTATCTCCGAGATAGTGCATGACATGTCCATGCCCCTGAAAGAGTCCATGCAGAAGATAGTAGAATTGATACCTCCGGCGATGTTCCACCCGGATATATCATCCGCAAGGATCGCCCTGGACGGCCTGGAATTTGCCACCGGGGATTTCACAGAGACCACATGGAACTTGAAAAGTACCATCAAAGTCGAGGGAAAGGAGATAGGGTTTCTGCAGGTTGCATACGGTGAGGAAAGGGACGATATGGACGAAGGGCCTTTCCTGAAGGACGAAAAACGACTGCTCAACGCCATAACAGATCTTCTCGGCAGGCACATGTACGAACGAGGTATAAGGGGGGAGACATTGAAGGAGGAGGTATTGGAAAGAAGGGGGAGCCCGGGAAAGGTGTCCGAGAGGGGCGAGTGGGAAGTGATACTCGACCTACTGATGAAGACCGACCCCCGAACATTATTGAGGATAACCCGGAAGATGGTCTATCATCTCTACCGTAACCACAGCAAGGAGATATCTCCCCTGATGCAATCGGTATGCCCCATCGAGAGGGGGCCCGGTGTTCCACAGTGGTGCGGGATAAATATGCCGAATCCCAGGCAGGACATGGAATCATTGAGAAGGATCCAGGAAGGCGTTTTCGAGATAGCCAGGGACAGCATACCATCCCAGGAGATGTCCGAGCTATTCAGAAGATGGCTTCGTGAGGACAAGGCCAGACCTCTACTGCTCTCCTCCCAGCGGATAGGGATACCCCTGGTGGAAATAACCGACGAGCTAAATCGTTTTTACGAGAGTTACGGTGGGGAGAGATCCCTGGCATACGAAGACAGCATGGCCATCCGGACCTCACTGATAAATCGCTTCTTATCCGACCGCATAAAGTTCATCAACATCGCCAAGAAGTACATCACCCCCGATGATTTCGTGCCTTTACTAAAAAGGGTCGTCGGCCCGGCCCAGGGCGCGGGTAAACTGGGTGGCAAATCGTCGGGTATCTTCCTTGCACAGAAGATAATAGAAGATGAGTTGAAATGTACGGATATGGATAACGGCATAGCCTTCGCCCGTAGCTGGTACCTGACCTCTGATACCATGATGGACCTGATACAGTACAACGACATGGACGATCTGGTACACCTCAAGTACCTTGACCCAAAGGAGATACAACAGGAACTGCCGATAATGGAACTGCTCTTCAAGAACGCTGTTTTCAGCGCCGAGATACTGGAAGGGCTGCGTCGTATAGTCCGTGACCTTGAGGGTACACCCGTGATCGTACGTTCCTCCAGCCTACTGGAGGATAGTTTCGGTGCCGCCTTCTCCGGTAAGTACAAAAGCTTATTCATCGCCAATATAGGCAGCGAGGAAGAGCGGTTGAGTGCCTTGATGGACGCCATAGCGGAGGTTTACGCATCCACATTGGCTCCCGACCCCATCGAATACCGCAGGGAGCGCGGGTTGCTGGACGTTAACGAGCAGATGGGCATACTGATCCAGGAAGTGGTGGGCAACCGTATAGGACCATACTACATACCCGCCTACGCCGGTGTTTCATTCAACAGGAACGAATTTCAATGGTCACCCAGGATAAGAAGGGAAGATGGTATAGTTAGGCTGGTGGCCGGATTGGGCACCCGGGCGGTTGACAGGGTGGGGGATGATTATCCCATTTTGATATCTCCAAAAAGACCGGAACTCAGGGTCAACACTCTTGTGGAAGAAAGGGTCAGGTATTCCCAGCACTACATGGATGTGATAAACATGGAAACCGGCGTTCTGGAAACCGTGGATACATCGGAAATGTTCCGGAAATACCACGATGAATATCCGGGTATAAACCATATCGTTTCCATATACAAGGACGGCCAGCTCACACCACCTTCTGTTTTAACGGATATGAGCAGTTCGGATATAATCGTCACCTTCGACAAACTTCTTGATAAGGGCGATTTCATACCACGGATGCGGTGGGTGATGGAGCTCCTTGAAGAAAAATTGGGTATACCGGTGGACATAGAATTCGCATCCGACGGGGAGAAGCTTTACATCCTGCAGTGCAGGCCCCAGAGCCAGTCAAGGGAGATGGAGAGGAGGCCCATACCCAAGGATATTCCCGAAGAGACCAAGATATTCACCGCAAGCAGGTACGTGACCACGGGTCACATCGATAATATACGGTACGTTGTTTACGTGGAGCCCAGGGGTTACGAATCTTTGGAAAGCAGGGAGGAGATGTACAAGGTGGCCAAGGTGGTGGGTGAATTGAACGTCACACTACCACACAGGCGTTTCATACTCATGGGTCCCGGAAGGTGGGGCAGCCGGGGCGACATAAAACTGGGTGTCCCCATAATCTACCGGGATATAAACAACACATCTTTGCTGGTGGAGATAGCACGTGAAAGGGGCGGCTACGTACCCGAACTATCCTTCGGCACACACTTTTTCCAGGACCTTGTGGAGGCGGACATCAAATATCTACCACTGTATCCCGACGAAAAGGAAAACATCTTCAACGAAAATTTTTTCGGTAAGTCCCCAAATCGCCTGGCGGAGATACTCCCCGAAAGGAAGGATATGGAGCACGTGATCAGGGTGATCGACATAAACCAAATACCCGGAAGCGGAAGCATGTCCGTGGTCATGGACGGCGAGACAAACAAGGCCCTTGGCTACATCAAACCCCCCGATCATTGGGAGTGGCGCTGGGAGAAGGTAAACGATATAGCCGGTGACCTGGACGCAGAAACCTACGGTGTGGAGGCACTTTACCTGCTGGGAAGTACCAAGGACTGTACCGCCGGGCCTTCCAGCGACATCGACCTACTGGTCCATTTCAACGGGACGCCACACCAGAAGGAGAGGTTGATGTCGTGGTTCCTTGAAAGGGACAGGCAACTCACCGCCGAGAACGAAGAACGGACCGGGCGCAAGACCCATAAGTTGCTGGATATACACATAGTAACGGATAATGACATACAGGAGAAAACTTCCTGGGCATGTCACATCGACAACCCCTACGGGGGCGCTCGTAAAATACCTCTTGACTAGTGGATGGGGATCAGCTCTCTGGTGGCCTTTTTCAGCGCTTCGGTGCGGAATCTTACCAGGCATAGTTCCGGCCCGTGGTGGGCCGCGGTAAAACAGTGGGTATCCCCGTGGAGCGATCTCCACGTGCCCGTCATTTTGGCGGATTCATGTATGTGACCGTGTAATGTTACCAGCGGTTTATGGTATTCTATGAATCTCTTTATGGCTATGCTTCCCACATGTATATCCGGTACAACGTGATCGAACACTCGTCCCCTCCAATCCACCGTGTCCAGCATACCGTAGGGGGGTGAATGAAATAGATAGATGGTCCTGGGGGGTGGTGAATTGTCCAACAGTTCCCGGAGGTCCCGTTCCATGGTACCGTGTTTTACCTCATCCTCGTTGACTTCGTGGGTTCGAAATCCCAGCTCGGGTGACACCGAACCCACATCGGTGAACCTCGATACATCGTACCTCTCCCAATCCTTCAGTTGAAAGGGTGTGGGGGGTACGTAGGCATATCCCGTGGTGAAAAGGTCGTGTATCGGGATGGTACGACCATGTATGTAGTCCAAAATCCCTCGGGAATCGCCCTCCCTGAAGATAGGTTCGTACATCCTCGGGTCGTCGTTGCCCATTATCACGAAAAAACGTATCCCCGGATGCTTCGCCCTGATATCATCCATACCTTTGAGCAAGAACTCCCTGATGAACTCTTCGATGTTCAGGGACATGTGGGTGGGCAGCAGGTCGCCTCCCATGAAAACCGCCTCCGGTCTCTCTTCTGAAACCAGCCTGAATAGGGCGTTATACTTCCCTTTCTTTCCGTGTAGATCCGAGACGAAGAAGCATCTCAAGTACTTCACCTGTTGATAACGGAAGGACTATTTGGTATATAACCTTGGTGAACCTTCAGATGATCCCTTGGTCCAGCATGGCCTTGGCAACCTTCATGAATCCTGCGATATTGGCACCGAGGACGTAGTTCTTCTCGTCACCGTATTTCTTTGCATGCTCCGCGGTGGTACCGTGTATGTTCTTCATTATCAACCTGAGTCTGGTGTCAACCTCTTGGAAGGTCCATGAAAGTCTCTGTGAATTCTGGGACATCTCCAACCCGCTAACGGACACGCCACCCGCGTTCGCCGCCTTGGCCGGTCCGAAGAGCACACCGTTCTCCAGGAACAACTCGATGGCCTCGGGGGTGGATGGCATGTTGGCGCCTTCGGCAACTGCTATGACACCGTTATCCAGTAGGACCTGTGCATCGTCCCCGTCGAGCTCGTTCTGGGTTGCGCAGGGCAGGGCCACATCGCATTGGTAAACCCACGGCCGCCCCCGGTCCGCATATTCAACACCGTATTCGTCGGCGTACTCCTGTATACGCCCCCTTCGGATGTTCTTCAACTCCACAACGTACTCCAATTTCTTTCTGTCTATGCCGTCGGGATCGTAGATGGTCCCGCTGGAATCCGAGAGGGTGACAACCTTGGCACCGAGTTCCAGGCATTTGTCCAATGCGAATTGGGCCACGTTTCCCGAACCCGATATGGTGACCGTCTTGCCCTTGAGGTCATTTCCCGTTGCATTCATCATCTCCTGGGTAAAGTAAACCAGCCCGTATCCCGTTGCCTCGGGTCTGCCCAGTGAGCCGCCCCAACCCGGCCCCTTACCGGTGAATACACCCTCGAACCTGTTGACTATCTTGCGATACTGGCCGAACATATATCCTATCTCACGGGCGCCGACGCCGATATCTCCCGCCGGCACATCCGTATCCGGGCCTATATGCCGATAGAGTTCGTTCATGAAGCTGTGGCAGAATCTCATCACTTCCGCATCGGATCTACCCTTGGGGTCGAAATCCGAGCCGCCCTTACCTCCACCCATGGCCAGGCCCGTGAGGGCGTTTTTGAAGATCTGTTCGAATCCCAGGAATTTGATTATGCCCAGGTATACGGAAGGATGGAATCTTATCCCTCCCTTGTAGGGGCCTATGGCACTGTTGAACTGTATCCTGAACCCACGGTTCACATGGACCTTACCGTTATCGTCCATCCAGGGCACCCTGAACATGATCTGCCTTTCCGGCTCCACCAGTCTCTCCACTATGCTGTTACTCACGAACTCGGGGTGTTTTTCCAGCACAGGTTCCACTGATTCGAGAACCTCTCTTACAGCCTGATGGAATTCCTTCTCACCGGGATTTCTGCTTACAACTTCATCGTATATTTTTTCTATTGACATGGAACATTTCTCCTTTGAGTATCCCCGAAGACATGAAACTCAGGGGATTTGCGAAAGACAGTGTTAAATTTAAGTATTTCGATTGTCTAACATGTACGTCCGAAGTATCGTACTTTATTCAATGTTTATACTGTTCTGATGTGACTTTGTAAAATGCGGACATTTTCAGTGTGATAATGGGTCAAGGTGTTTATGATACCGACAGTCGAGAGTTTTTTTCACCCAAAAGCACCACCCTGCTGTCAGCCTTCTCCATGAGTAGGTCCAGACCCAGGAACTCGGCCTCCTTCAAGGCAAATTCCTTCACCGTATCGTGAGAGGGCATGTTGGACAGGTTCATCCTCCGGCGGGAGTCGCCCACGAACACGTAGCCCTTGGCCTCCACGAAATCAGGTTCCGCCCTGGAGATCAGTTCGGCGTACTCCCTTTCCCAGCCTATGTTCCAGTGGGCTACCAGGGTGTGTCTTATCACCGTGCGGGTATTCAAGCCGGGTAGGATATCCAGGGTTTCCATGAGATTTTTCCACTGCCCGGGGGTATCGGGAATACACAGGCGTTGGTATACTCGTTGGTTGGGTGCGGCCAGGGTAACATACAGCTGGTCTGGTAGATGTTCAAGACGTTTGAGTGCCTCGGGCGCCGTACCGTTGGTGACCAAGAAAACCGTCATTTTCCTGCGGTGTAATTCTCTTATGAGTTCTCCCAGGTAGGGGTACATGGTGGGTTCGCCTGCCAGGCTTACCGCCACCTGGTTCGGGTTCCTCGCTTCCTGCCACATCTTCTCGGATACTCTATTATCCCCCCTGAAACCACTGACCAGCTCCCTCTGTCCCTCCAGACATCTATCTACTATTTCAACGGGTTCGTCGAATTCCACCTTTCCTTTTGCAGGTCCCATCCCCTGATAGCGCCAGCAGAACAGACATTTCTGGTTGCAGAGGTCGATACACGGAGACATCTGCATACAACGGTGACACTCTATACCGTAAAACACTTCCTTGTAACATGCCCGCCCGTCCACCAATTTTCTACCCACCCAGTGGCATAGTTTTACTCCCGATCCCCGGCCCGTGATCACGTAACCGTGTTTCCTGAGTATATCCAGCTTGTCCGGTTCCATGGTCAGAACTCCAGCAAGGTCTTCTGCTTCTCGGGCTTTTCCTCTTTCTTCTCTTCCACCACCAGCTCCTTTTTCTTCTTCACCGTTCTGACCACGACCTCTTCCTCCTTGCCGTACAGTTCCTTTACCTCGGGAGACCATATCTTCGTATCCAGCAGAAATGCGGTCTCGTCGGGTTTCAGGCCGAGCTTGTGTACCATGCTCTTTCTGAACTCAAGGTCTTCGAGAAACAGTACCGTAAAAAACGGGTAAATATCGTTCCTGGCACGGTTGGTGGTGGTGTGGGTTTCCCGGGCAAGTTTGTAACTCATCATGTTTATCCAGGTCCTCCTACCCTTTGAAGAGAACATCTTCCTTATCCAGGTCGGGAAGGCGTACTTGCTGTATCCCCTGTGTGGTCTCGACTTAACGGAGCAAACGCCGGCGGTCATCAGGTCGTTGGTGTATGCCCAGAAGCGGTAGTAACTGCTGTGCCTTACCCTTCCCAGGTAGATATCCGCCTTGGACAGGAAGTCGAAGCCCCTGGACAGTTCCAGGGGATCCTTGTACTCCCTGGGAATGTTTTCACCTATCCAGGTTATGAGATTTCTGGGCTCTTCGTCCAGGTCGCGTATGCTTTCCTTTGCATCCAAGGGGTCGTTATCGTATAGGATCTTGCGTATTGTTGGGAATATCTCGGCTTCCCTGTCACGATATCCCAGCACATCCAGGTCCTGTATGGCTATCCTTTCCACCCCGGCGGAGACCGTCTGGAGGTCTCTTAGGGCGGACCTGACGTCTCCCTTGGAGCGCCCTGCGATGGCGTTGAGCACCTCCGTCTCGTAGGATATGTTCCGGTGACGGCATATCTTTTTTAGCAGCTGGATGATATCTCCCTTGTCCACGGGCTTGAACTCTATCTTCATGAGCAGATCGCTTAGACTCTTCGAACGATTTTTCAGTCCGTAGTAATCGTTCACTATCAGTATCATGGGCTGCCTGGTCTTCTCGACGGTGTTCTTGATCTCGAGTATACCTCCCCTGTCCTCCTTCCCGAAGACGTTGTCCGCCTCATCGAGTATGAGAAGGGTTCTTTTACCGTGACGGTAGGGTACGAAATCGCCCTCCGAGGTGAAGGTGTCGTCCACGGCACTCCTCCCCACCAGTCGTTGGATGGCCTCCCTGTTCCGCTCGTCCGAGGCGTTCATCTCTATGACGCCCCATCCCATGTCATTCGCCAGGGCCAGTGCGGCGGAAGTTTTTCCCACTCCGGGTTTTCCCGATAGTATCACCGCCTTTTTCTCGGGTGGGCTGCTTTCACTCCATTTTCTCGCCCACTCCATGAGCTCGTGTTTCGCACCCGTGTTACCCGCCAGTTCGGCAAGGCTTTTAGGTCTGTACCGTTCTGTCCAGTCGAAAAATTCGATGTTATCTTCGTGGTACGAAGATCCCCGTGATACGTTGTTGTCTTCCGCTATGTTACTACCACCGCATCCTTTCTATCACACCTTTACCGCTCCCGCCGTACCGACCACCACGCCGGCGAGGGCGATACCGTAGAATATCATGTCGAAGTTTCTCTTCAGGCCCAGTTCGCCTTGCAATCTCCAGAAGTTCAACAGCCCGAGTAATTCCTGGGTATATCTGACCTCGCCGTAGACCACATCACCTTCCTTCCTGCTGGTATTGCTGTCCACGTTGACTATATCGAGTTCTCCGTCTATCTCGATGATCTCCTGACCCAGGAATGTGTATATCCTGGTTATGGTACCGTATACCTTCACCGTGTCTCCGACCTCGTAATCAGTCAATGAAAGGTCCCTTCCCCTGACTGCCGTCATGGGCCAGTATGCCAGCACGAGGAAGAGGCCGACTATCAGTATCACGACACCCAAGGATAGCAACTTTTTGTCCATGTTGTGATACAACGTTCTTTCGGTATAAAGTGTTTTTGAACCCGTCTCGGGTTATGGACCCATGAACGAGCACGTTGACGCTAGTATCGTAGTAAATATGTTGATGCGCAGGTAAAAATATGTGGAACCTGAACACATCAAAGAGTATGTTTCTCACATTTGTGATGGTGTAACCGACACTGAACGAAATCCACATCGGGTGTGGAGGTCGGGGTTTATTAAGAACGTGGTTTATGGTATAACCGTCAGGTTTAAATAGATAAGTTACATATGTTATACATAGTGCTGCATATGGCAAGCTCACAACTCAATATAAGGACCTCCAAAACTCTAGTGGAAGAACTCGATTATCTCGTTGACCATGGAATGTTTAGAAACCGAACCGAAGCGGTTAACGAAGGGATTCGAATGCTTATCAGAAGATATAAAGCCGTGAAGATCGCCGAGAAAATCGACGAAATCAGCGGGAGTGAACATGGTAAAGGCGAGTTGACCAAAGCTTTACTTGAGGTAAGAGAAGAGGAAGACGCATGAGTATCCGGTCGCCAGTGCTATCAATCACGGTTGCGACATAATATGGTCGGTGGATAAGCATCACCTCAAGGATAAAACCAAAAGAGCACGATATCGAACCTAAACACAATAAAGAACTGGATAGTTGATATCTTTAACTGATCTACACCTGTTAGGATACATATTCTCCGAGATGTTGTACTGCCTTGCTACTAACCCACATCTCCCTCCGCTGGTTGTAGGCATACCCCCGTCGGTCTGCTCGGATGTGTGTGGTTCCTTTATCTTCATTTAAACTTGAGTTTATAGGTATAGACATACACGGAACTAGATAGATAAAATATATCTGTCGGATACTGATGAGTAGGATAGGTGTAGAAACATGTTGGCAGAAACGGTAGTTAAAAAAGGAGATTGGGTATTACTACGTGATAATACCCCCGTCGCTTCGGATTCCGACTTATCCGTCATTTTAAAGGAATCTGAAAAATATGATGAAGACGAAGTCGTGATCTCGAAGGAACCATCCTCTGAACATGTATATTATTAATATGTTGGAAGCACATTTACATATCCATACAAATTACCACCCGCTTTGAGTAAAGATGATGAGGGTGGTCCTCTTTATCCACTGTTGAATATTCAATTGTATAATTGTGATGTGGGGGTGCCCTTTTCGTTTGAAGGATTATTGGATTCCGGAGCTGATGGTTTATTCATACCCAGAAAAATTGCAGATGCTTTAGATCTACCGAGGTTGGGAACGATAAATACTTCAGGGGTTTTAAAATCGGGTGATTGTATAAGAACGAAAGTTGGCTTTAAGATCGGACGTTCCAGCGCTCGAAGGATAGATTTTGGCGTTATCGAAGCCACATATCCACTCGAAGAAAGCGACATCCCCATATTGGTCGGAAGAACGCCTTTATTCGACCTTTTTGAAGTACGATTCCTCCAATATGAAGAGAAACCAAAGATCAAGTTGATACAAAAAAAGCCTTTGGATTGATTTTTGAATTTTATGAGTCTACTATAGTCTTTTAAATGGATATGGTGTGGGGCTCTGGCCGACCGTGGAGCAGAAAAATGTCCTGAATGTGGACTTAAGTTCCTTTAGCTCTAGTTACAGGGTAAAAAGAAAGGTAAATGTTCGTTAGAATACCAGCAACGGACCGTTCACTCTCAACCATTCCTTCCGCTCTTCGTAATCGGGGATAACGGACTTCAAACTCCTCCAGAAGGCGTCTGTGTGATTTTTCTCTTTAAGATGACATAACTCGTGTACTACCACGTAATCCACTATGGACATGGGTGCCATTATTATACGCCAGTTGAAAAGGAGATCTTTGTCTTTGGTACAACTTCCCCAGCGCTTTTGCTGGTGTTTAACCTTGACTGCATTCGGTTCTACGCCGACTTTGTCCGCATAACGTTTTACTCTCTGTTCCAGTTTCTTTTGGGCGTGTTCGTAAAACCATTCAAGAAGTGCGTTTCTGACCGCTTTTTTTCT
Source organism: Candidatus Haladaptatiplasma halalkaliphilum (assembly GCA_019594055.1). Classification (GTDB taxonomy): domain Archaea; phylum Thermoplasmatota; class Thermoplasmata; order Halarchaeoplasmatales; family Halarchaeoplasmataceae; genus Haladaptatiplasma; species Haladaptatiplasma halalkaliphilum. The sequence continues at coordinate 14,053 of JAFDTY010000018.1, forward strand.
CTCTTCGAGATATTCGGGGATGTAAACATTGAATTTCCCGTACTTTAAGATAACTTCAGGAGATCTTACTTCGGTAGTATGCACTTTGAGCATGTAGCCTCTTCCCAGATACTGAAACTTTTCACCACTAAGAAATTCTTTATCCAATGCGGGTTCCTTGATCTCGCGCAAAAATTCGAGCTTTTCGAGTATCCAACCTGCTCTACCGTTCACTACTTTTTCGATTTCCCGATGGTCGATATCCTTCGGAGCGGTTACGATTACACCTTCCTCGGGATCCACTGCAAGGCCTACTGTTTTCCGCTTATCGCTTCTAAGGATCTTGTAAGATATTTTGGTATTACCAAAACGCGTTTCAGGCATCTACAATCTAGCCTCCGCCAGCTCGATCATACGAGATGTTACGGATTCCAACTCTTTTTTGTCCCATTTGTTGGATATCAGTATCAATTTAACCTTCCCCCTCATATCCCTGAGGACACTCTTCTTTCTTCTGAAATCTATAACGGCGAGTTCTCTTAGTTTAGCGACGATCTCTTTGGAGATCTCCTTAAGCCTTTCTTCATCGAACTTTTCCGTCGAAGATACGGTTTTTGCATCCTTCAATAGCTCATAGAAGGCGTACTCGTCATCGTCGAGACCCATCCTTCTAGCCTTCTTTCCTTCGTGTACATCTCGAAACTCCTGTATCAACCGTCCGTACTCCTCTATCGCTTTGGAGGTTTCCATGCGTTTCAGTTTCTTTGCTTCTATGATCTGTTCTAACCTTTCTTTTAGTGATGAATAAACCACGGGATTTTCGTCCATTCTTACCGATATCTCATACCTGATTGCATGCTCCATCTCGCTTGCCTTCGCTTCTTCCGAACGGTGAGTTTCTATGGTATCGTCAAATTCTTCGTTCAGTATGGAAACCGGCTCCTTTTGAAGATACTCTATTCCTTCGGCACGGATGTACCTATCTATCAGCTGGCGTACCTTTTCTCCACATCCGCTTATGTCCATATCATCCGGTCTGAAAAGGTTCTTTGCATACTGTTTGATCTTTCCCAATTTTTTAAGATCGTCGACGTAGGGAAGGGCTTTCGGATCGGGTAAAAGCATATCCATGCTTTCCGAGAACTTTTTGAATGCAACATCGAATTTTAGCCTTACATCCTCCGGTTCCAGCACCATGGCACATTCTTCCACATCATCGAGATCAACGTCGTCGAAGAACGACATGGCCCTTCGGTGCCTGGATTCCAATCTAGGGAGCTCGTCTTCTAATGGTCTTAGGGCGTTTTCCACGTCCTTCTTGCTGAACATCCTAAGAGCCTCGTCTAGATCGTTGGATACACCGTAGTAATCTACTATCAATCCATATTTTTTATCTTTAAATGGTCTGTTGACCCTGGCTATCGCCTGCAACAGGTTGTGTTCCTTCAATGGTTTGTCGAGGTACATCACTTGTTCTACCGGTGCATCGAAACCGGTTATCAACATGTCACAGACTATGAGCATCGAGAGGCTGTCGTTGTGATCTTTGAACCGCTCAATTATGTTGTTTATTTCACTATCGGATTTATGATATTTTTTAAGATGATGCGGATCGTTGTGAACGCTTGAATACAGAACCGCTGATTCCGGACCGTTGAGTTCGTCCATCTTATCCTTGTACCTTGATGCTGCGGTTCTGCTTACGGAGACAACCTGTGCCTTGAATCCGTTGGGTTTGATGTGATTTTCGTAATGATCGATTATATCGATGCATATCTGGGTGATCCTTTCTTCTGATTCCGCTATGCTCTTTTCATTTGCATAGCGGCTTTTGATCGCTTCTCTTTCATTTTCTGATTTATCCGCGAAAACCCTGTCGAATATCTCATCCAATGTTCTACCTTCGACCCATACGTTGGGCATCCGTCCTTCGTACTTAATGGGTACGGTTACCTCATCGTTAACAGATTCATCGATGGTATAGGTGTCTATGTATCTACCGAAGGTGTCCTGTGTATTCTTGTATTTCTTCTCGATGGGAGTACCGGTGAAGCCTATGTAGCAGGCCTTTGGAAGTGACTTCCTCATGAAGGCCGCCAGTTCGTCGTACTGTGTTCTGTGGGCTTCGTCTGTCATAACGAAAACGTTCCTTGAATCGTTCAGAAGTGGGGGCTGGCTTTCACCGGGCTCCTGGAACTTGTGCACAGTGGTCATCACCGTTTTGCCCACTTTGACGTTCAATTCTTCCCTCAGATGTTTGATGCTGTCCGCCCGTATTGGATTCGGGAAGCCGCAGCGTTGGAACGTTTGTGATATCTGCTTGTCCAGGTCCTTTCTGTCTGTTACTATCAGGATCACCGGATTCTCTCTCAATCTTCTAAGCTTGACTCCCAGAAATAGCATTGTGAGTGATTTTCCCGAGCCCTGGGTATGCCATACTACACCGCCTCTTTCGTCAGGATTTTTTGCGGTTTCTATGCGTTTGATGGCTTTTTGAACGGCACGATACTGCTGGTATCTAGCCATGATCTTTACCATCCCACCTCCCTTTTCTTCAAAAACGGTATAATTCTGTATCAGATCCAGTAATCTGTCTTTTTTGAACATGCTGTAAAGCAATATATCCTGTTCCGAATGTTCCTTACCTAAAAATTCCTTCAAATCCGGGATCTTAGTCGGGTATGGGTCCTTCCATTCCTTAAAATGCTGATGATCCGCACCGATGGTAGCGGCTGCAGCCGAGATACCCCAGGCTGCCACGAGTATCTGATTGGGATAGAACAGTTTTTCGTAGCCTTCGTTTGAAGTGGGTTCTCGTATGTTTTGGTATCTTTTAAGCTGCACTATGGCCTTTTCCTTGGGGTCTTTGATGGTAGGACTCTTGAACTCGATGACACCAACCGGAATACCGTTCAGATACACCACCATATCCGGTATGATGTTCTCTTCCGGTCCAGAGAACTTCATCTGGGTACCTATGAGAAACTCGTTGTTCTCCGGCTCGTCGAAGTCGATGTATTTGACAGTCTGATACTTCTTCCCGTCGCCCAGGTCCTGCTCCACCGAAACGTATCTAACCAACCTTTCGTGTATGGTGGAGTTGATCTTCATGGTATTTATCTTCCTCACTTCGGTGAGTTGTTTAACCGCTATCTTGAGATTCCTCTCATTTATCCAGGGATTCAACTTCTTGATCGCGGAGGTCAACCTTTCTTTCAAAAACACCTCACGATAGCTGCTCCTTTCCTCATCCTCCGGACTCCCCCTTTGTATATGTTTATATCCCAACCTCTGGAACAGTGCGACGGCACGCTTTTCTGCGAGTTCCTCTTCTGTCCATGCGGTTGTCATGTTCTTTCCTTCATTTTTCTACATCTAAACGTGCTTGTTTGATCTGTTTGTTTGTTTTTTTCTTCTCTTTAGGCTTTTCCTTTTCCCTATGTTTTAGATAGTGAAGAATGAATTTTTCAGACAATTCTTTGATCTTCTCCCTTTCGTTCTCCTTTTTTTGAGGAGAAAGAATCTCTCTCTCGCTCTTCATACGATGATACTTGACCACATAATCTATACCCTCCTTGTCGGATTCCTCTGCAAGAGTACCATCTTTTAAAAACTCTAATGCCGCTTTAAGGTCATCGGATATTACGGGGTAATCCTCATTGACTTTTTCATATAACTGACTAAAAACTATTTCTATATCCTGATAACCGGAGCTTCTCCTTATTTGCTCTTTTTGATCATCCCTAAGAAGACCATAAAAGTGGTTCATCCAAAGGAGGCAAGAAAGGTATACTGGTGGAGGACTGTCATTCATTATAGGGCATTTTAATCTGTAAGGCCAGAAATGTTTTGTGTATGATTTTACACCCATGTAATCATTTTCCTTACCAAAAGCAATTTTTAAAGGATTTTCCTCAAGTTCTCTATCTGAAAAATCCGGTGATGAATCAGTAAAAACTTTTTTGAATGAATAACAGAACAATGAATCTATTGTATCCGCTGAATATTCGAGTATGATCAACCTGTCGTTATCAACATCTCTATCTTTGAGTTCCTCTTGCACCTTACGGGCTATTCTCCTTGATTCATTGTCTTTTACCAAAAAGACCACGTCTTTATTGGAAGGAAATGATAGTCCATCTGAGATGTGAGAGATATCTTTAAGATACTTTTCCAATTGTGAGCAAGTATCGCTGTATCCTTGTTCTCCACCACCAACCGTTCTTTTTATTTCAAACAAAATACCGTAATCTTCATTGATCTTTACTGAAAAATCGGGTATGTAGGTTTGTCCATCTACAGTATGATACTCTTTAGGGAACCTTATGAATGAAAAGGCTTCGTTCGAACCGAATTCCGCTTCCAAGAAGGATTCCCAACATGACACAACATCTACATATTGGTTATATCGTGTGTAGCTGTTTCGTAGATCATAAAATAAATTATCAGACAAAGGTCATCCTCCAATCAAACCATGATGTCTTTTAGCGAATAATCAGGATATAGATATTCGTCTATGCAACCTTCCCCAAATTCTTTTTGTAATCTTTCTACCATTCGATTGAAAGCAGATTCGGAAGCGTTCTTATGTGGAATTAGGGTCAGAGTCTTATCATCCAGGCCGAATATATCAAATTTTGAACCATCGATGTAGTCGAAAAATGATACATGAAGATACGGATTATAATGGAAAATCATGAAGTCAGACTTTGGTATATTTCCCAATGCAGAAAAAAGACGCTGGTTATCGTCTACATCTGAAAGAACTGATATATCATACTGGAGAACTATACTTTTCTTGGTCAATCTCTTGAAATCATTCCTGTCGGAAGCCATGAATATTGCTGACTTCTGTTCTGCAGGTTCATGTATCTTATCTATCAGATCCATCATGAACCATATCTCGCCTTCCTTGAACTCTATCGAGCCGTCTCTGTCTATAACTCCAGAGAATTTTAGCCGATATTTTTCTCTAATTTCAAAACGTATTTTGTTGACATAGAGATTTTCTTCTTTACATCTATAAGAAATGTCGTCAAGAGAGTTATAGGTGTGACTTATATCAGAGCTGTCGCTCCGATCATAAAATACGGTTTGTTTGGGAACAACGTGATATGATTTTTCTTCTGAACCAGTATATGAATACAACATATCCAGTATCTCATGGGAAGTCAGTACCGGTTTAGTGTACTTAGGGGCAAGGTATTTTAGTAGTTTAAGCAAACCCTTTTCGAAGAAATCTCTGTCTTCGAGAGTTAACGCTATGTAATAATCATCCCTAATTCTATGGAGGAAAAATATCCCCTCAATATCTCGATATCCTCCTTCAAGATCCTTTCTATTGATCCTTCTTTTAAGATGAATCTTGGTGATATCTTTAAATTCCTCTCCAGAGATAGATAGGTCATCAAAATCTGTATTGGTCGGGAAATCCTCTCCTTTGTAAAAGAAAACGGTAGACCTTAATTTGACGCTCTTCTCTTCATTGATGTGCCGTTGGAAAACATCCTGAAGATTCTTGAAGTTAGCCTCGGAATGCCTGTACAGATCCTTAAGATCAAAGAGACCTTCGAACATCTTATCCACTTCTCGCATCATGATTCACTCCGTATTACATTTAGATATCTAAGTTTTGATGGTTCAATACCCTATCGGTAACCAGGGTATATAGATTTTTCTTAGGTTAAATTTTTCGTTCTTACTTTACCTGTTAGCAGGTCCTGCATCAGCCCCTTCTTGAGATGCTGGAGTCTCTCTTTGTATGATCTTTCTTTTTGGATCTTGCAGTCTAACGAGGATAGTATTTCTGCGATGCGGCGCTGCTCGGGGAGGGGGGGAAGTGGGATGGGTAAAGTTCTGAACTCACTGGCATTTATATTAGACAAAGTAGTACTCCTTTGAGTACTTTTAATCCAACTCCAATAATGATATGATTGGGTATAATATGATAAATACTTTGAGAACATATCTCTCTTTAATTCGAATCTAATTAAGTAGCCCGCAAAGGCGTAATCTACATTTGAGTCGTTTTCGTTAAAAACATAGGTTAAACCTGGAGTTCCAGTTCGGGCAAAAACTATGTCATTCTTTTTTAATTTGTATTTCTCGTTTCCTTCCTTTGATATACTTTTTTTATCTTCATCAGATAAACGGCCGTTTTCAGATAAATCTGTAACTCTAATATATCTATATTCTTTTTTATCATAGGGTATTGCTGATTGATTTGCCCCATATTGACCAGAATTCTTCGAAATGGATTCTAAACAGGCCCTATCCCATTCTTTAGGAATTTTCATCTTTTTCGGCCCGATCTGCACTTCTTTGAACTCCGTGTGCCCGATACCTTTCGTCAACAGATCCTGCATCAGCCCTTTCTTCAACCTCTCCGCCTTCTCGATGACCTCGTCCGTCTTCTGGATGGCATCGTCCACGGTGGATAAGATCTCTGCGATGCGGCGCTGTTCGGGGAGGGGTGGTTTGATTATTGGTAGTGATCTGAATTCACTAGCGTTTATATTTGATAAAGTTGTACTTCTCTGAGTACTTTTTATCCAACTCCAATAATTGTAAGATTGAGTAAAATATGATAAATATTTGGAGTTGATATCGTCGGTTAGTTCATATCTTATTAAATATCCCGCAAAGGCATAATCCATATTAGACTCATTTTCATTAAAAACGTATGTTAAGCCCGGAGTACCAGTTCGGGCGAATACAATATCTCCTTTTTTTAATTTGTATTTCTCGTTATCTCCTTTGGGTATGCTTTTTTTATCATCATCGGATAAATAGCCATTTTCAGTTAAATCAGTAACTCTAATATATCTATATTCGTTTTCATCAAAAGATATTGCTGATTGATTAGCACCATATTGTCCAGAATTTTTTGAAATAGAATCAAGATTAGTTCTTTCCCATTCTTTCGGTATTTTCACAGTCTTCGGCCCAATCTGCACTTCCTTATACTCCGACATCGTCAAACCTCTCGAAGTCTTTATCAACGTAGCAGAAGGATTGCGGGGGTGTGAAATTGGGTATGATGTCATAGGGGTCGATGGCATCGTCGAACTCGTTGTAATCCTCTATGGAGATGGCAAATCCTTTTTCTTTTCCGGAAAAATACTCGAAAAATTCTTTTTCGCCGATCCCTGCAAGGTTCTGGAACCTGTTCCACAACTCGGCCGGGTCGTCCTCGAAGATCTCTCCGGTGGTGAAATAACCCATTATTTTTTTTACTGGGGATGTGCAGTAAATGTAAATGCGGTCTGGTCGGTTTCCGCTCTTGAAAATCACCTTTCTGAACTCGAGCTTCTTCTCGCCGTCAGCGATCTTTTCCACGTATTTTGGTTTAATCGACAGTAAAACGTTCATGGTTCGAACTCCGTCTTCTGTTCATGTATTATATCTTCGCTATAAACGACACGGTAGGATCGTATGACATCCTTATCTTCGACGGTATAGGTATGTCCCATAAATGTCCCATAATGTCTCTTAGTTTTTGGGACATGGTTATGTCCCATAAATGTCCCATAACTATTCCGATAATTCATAGTACATATCCCTCTTTCCTTTTCCTTTTCTAACAACCAATCCCAAATCGATGAGGTGGTTGATATCTCTTGTTAAGGTCCTACGGCTGACCTCGGGGCATAGCTCTATGTATCTTTTCATCGTTAAATTTCCTGTTTTTTTCAACTCCCTAAGGGCGTCTCTCTGCCTTTCGTTCAAATCGGCTTGATCATCTTCTGAAACGTCCATTATCTTTAGATACTCTTCACTCTGATGGAACGTCACATAGAAGTAGTTCTCGTTGAACTTGATATCGGGGAAAGGAGCGTTTTCTTTTTCACACATCTCTCTGATCCTTTCGAATCCGGTTCCCAATTTTTCCACAAACTTGATCCTGGAGAAGAGGTCGGCTATTATGTGATTCCTTCTGAACACCGTCTCTCCGAGTACGAAATTAGCGGGTTCCTGCCAATAGTTCTCGATCTTTATCCGGTCGGGAAAAAATCTCAATATGTTGTTGTGGCCGTGTTCGAAATAATATTTGTGCATCACTGAGTTGATAACCGCTTCCCTCACCGCATCAAAAGGATATTCGTAAACGTTCTCCCGCTGTGGAACACCCTTAAAACGATAAGCGACCTTCGTGTAGAGCTTTACGAACTTCATCACGCCTTCGATGATCTCAAAAAGACTGCCCTTTATTTCCTTCCGATCTATGATATCGACACCCGCCTCGTCTTTGAAAAGCACCACAGTATAAACAGACCAAGGGATAAACCTCTGCGGATCCTTTGCAAAGAACAATACCCCAGCATTGTTGAAATATAGAAGGCCTTCTTGCTTTTCAGCCACACCTAGATTGATGAGTATTTTTTCAACATCGTCTATATCGGATAAACCTGCTAGTTCTAAAAATCTTTTAAATTTCTCATCATCGAAATCATCGGGATACACAAACTTTGGTTCGATCAACTCATCAAATCTCGTCTTACCTTCAGATTTGAAGATATCGATTATTTCGTCTCTCTCCATCTTTTGAGAGTTTGGACCTATCCTTTTGTAAAAGCCCGATGAGCAAGCGTACGGCTTATCCATCCCCTCTCTTACATCTATTATTAAAATATCTTCCATCTCTTCGGTTATTATCTTTATCTTCGGGTTGCAGTTGTTAGCCATGTCTTGGATCTGAGATTTTAGTCTGTTGGTTATATCTATGCCTCTGACTTTGCCATCGTCTGTAACGCCTAAGAAAATTTTACCGCCTGATGAATTAGCGAAGGCGACCATGTCTTTCTCAAAACCACGCGCCCTTTCTTTGAACTCTATCTTGTACCCCTCTCCCTCAGCTAAAATGATGTCTAGTTCATCTTTATCCATCATCTTTCACCCGTCGAGTGTCCCTCGTTCATACCCGATCTCCTCCAGATACCCGTTCATCTGGCTCGTCACTTCGTCCCGTTCCCGCTCCACCGCTTTCAACTCCGCCCACGCCTGATTAACATCGATGGGTTCTTCAGGCTCGATGGTATCCACGTACCTGGGAACGTTCAAGTTAAAATCGTTCTTTTCGACCTCTTCTATACCGACCACACGACAGAACCTTTCAACGTCCTCATAATCATCTATCGCTTTAACGATCTTATCAACGTGTTCGTCTTCTAGGAAGTTCTGGGCACTGCCCTCGCGGTACTGTTCTTCAGCATAAACGAAAATTATCTTGTTTCCCCTCTCCGGCGGCTTGTTCTTGTTCAATATAAGTATCGTTCCCGGGGAGGAAGTGTTGTAGAAAAGGTTCCCTGGAAGTGCGATGACCGCTTCGATCAGGTCGTCCTCGACCACCTTCTGTCTTATCTTTCCCTCGGAACCGCTCCTGAAAAGAACACCGTTGTCCAGTACAACACCCATACGTCCTCTCTGATTTAAACTGGCCAACATGTGCTGTATCCATGCCCAGTCAGCCGAACTTTTCGACGGTAGGCCGTACTTGAATCTGCCATAGGGTTCGGAGGTTTCGAGATAATCGCGACTCCATTCTTTCTGGTTCCACATGGGGTTAGCTATCACCATGTCGAACAGCATCAAAGAACCACCGTCCATAAACTTTGGAGATCTCATCGTATCTCCCTTCTCTATCTGAGTGTCCAAAAGTTCGTGCAGCAGCACGTTCATCTTACCGATAGCCCAGGTGTTCAGGTTCTTTTCTTGCCCAAAAAGGGTGATGTTCTTTGGGTCTCCTCCTTTGTCCCGAAGGTGTAGTGCGGAGTAGATCAGCATCCCAGCGGAACCGCAACACGGGTCGTATATGCGCATACCTTCTTCGGGGTCCAATATGTCAACTATCAATTTGACGACACCTCTTGGGGTGTAGAACTCTCCACCCTTCTTACCGGCATCGTCTGCGAACTGTCGTATCAAATATTCGTAGGCTCTGCCCAACATGTCGGGGTCTTCCAGATCTTCTTTACCGAGACGGATCTTGCTGAAGTGTGCTACCAGCTTGCTCAGTACGTCGTCCGGTAGTCGTTTCTTATCGTTGAAATCGATAGTAGCTAAAACATCCTCCAAGATCGGATTTTCATCCTCTAAAACCTCGAACGCCTTGTTTATGGTGGCACCTATATCCCTTTCCTGTTTCTTTATGTGACCCCACCTTGCCCTCTCGGGAACGAAGAAATCATGCTGATCAGGGTCCTCCCATGCGATCCATTTGTCGCCTGTTTCCTCTTCGAGCTCCTTAGCTTCGTCCTCGAAGACGTCGCTTAGCCTTTTAAGAAACAATAAGCCGAAGATGTAATTCTTGTAATCTGACGAATCTATGCTACCTCTAAGGATATTAGCCGATTCCCAAAGATGTGATTCTAACTTATCCAATGTTAGTTGCCCCATGTTATCGAACAGGGTATCTGGTGATAGATATTTAAAATCTGTGGGGAAGATCATGATACTTTCACTCAACCCCTTAGATAAGCATTATATATGACGTAAAACAATAAGGTAACGGTCATCATGACTGAAAAAATCACACGCATCCCCACTATTATAAACGGATGCCAATGGATTAAACCATGGAGGTTAATCAATGGTTGAAAGTAAAGAATTGGTGTATCCCGAAATAAAATCTCTATTTGAAGGCTGGGAAAAAAATGCAGATAAAATAATCCCTTATTTACGACCTCCATTAAACCAGGATCTTTTTCCAATACCAAAACTGTTAGGATTGTATCATGATGTATATTCCAATATCTTAATTGGCAGATATAGTGCATCTATTGTTTTAATGGGAGTCTTACTTGAAGCGGTTGTTAAAGAGAGGATAAGAATTACTACGGGCAAAGATTATCGAGAACCATTTGGTCCATGTATTAAGAAGTTGAGAAAGGAAGAATTAATGAGGATAGATGAAATTCATTTTCTAACAGCATTTAAAAATAAAATAAGGAATCCTTATCAACATATTGATGATTATGAGATTCTAAAAGATAAATATTTTCCAATTTGGCCAATCAGGTTTAAAGATGAAATTTCTATAGAAAAACTAGAAAATTGTCTTACAAAAATAAAAAGAGGTGAAATTGAACCTAAATATTTACATGCCGCAGATATTCCCGCCATTAGAGGGATGGCACGAGGCATGCATGATAAACAAATCGCAATACATTTGTTCAATGAAGTGCATGATTTTCTTATTGGTGTGTTAATTAAGTATTTTAAGAAGGAGGTATACGATGAATATCATAAAAATTATGATAGTGGTTTAGAAAGTGATGTTTATCATGAAATATGATAGAGTTATATTAACAATATTTAATCTTTTTTCGTGTTATTTTCCAAAAACAAGGTATTTTGAAATTGTTCTTGTTTAGTGTTAGTAACTCATATATAGTTTGAACCTATAACATGTTTAGAGGTTTTCAAATGTACGCGATAGTTTTAGAAAAAAAGCCAAAGACGATCCATTTAAAGAATATTGAGAGTGAAAAAACATCTTATCTTAACGCTCCGGATGCTAAAGTTAAGAAAGGTGATGTGTTGAATGTGAGTATTCAATCTACAAGTTTCAGTAAAGGTAACACATTCTTCAAAGGAGAATATGAAATATTAAATGATGGTAAGACGGAGTTTGAAAACTGTTTAAAATGTGGAGAAGCTCAGGATAAAAAAGATAATCCACTTTGTTATGATTGTTGGAAAGGATTGATAAATCATGGGAAAATAGCAAAAAAAACCAGAAAGAATTTAAGCGATATGGATTTAAAAGATGTGATCGATATTAATAAGAATATCCAATTTATCGCAAATAATTTCGATTTGAGAGAAAGTTTTGTAGATTTTTCATTTGGAAAGGTTAAGGAGGGTTTAAATGGGGTAGATCTGAATATGGAAGATAAAGAAAAAAGGAAGCATTATCAACTCATACTCGAAAATATGGCGGATGATTATCAACAATTACCAGAAGTAAAAGGATTATTCTTTGAAATCGCTTTTCATAAAGTAATAGATAGTATGAAATCCGATGAGTTTGGTATTAGAAACATAGAACCAAATTATTTGAATAGTTGGTTAAATACAGAAAACATAGACTACGAGGCAGATGGTGAAATACAATTTAAATTAGGTAAAAAGGGTTTTGATAAACCCGTTTATGCGTTATATGATTGTAAAGCATATAAGAGTGGATATAACATAAAAAGTCACTTAGAAAAAATGTTAAAATATCTCAGACATAAGAAAGATGATTTGAGAATATCTAAGAATTATAAATATTTCATAATTGTTTCTGGAAAATTTACTGGTAAACCTGAATTTCACAGCATGAAATTTTCAGATGCCGATCGAGATGAACTACGATTGATACTAATAACTAGTTACCAGATAGAAAGAATCCATAAAGTAAGCTGGAATAAGTATTTGAATAGTCAGATGTTTTTTGAACAATTTAGATGGGAAGATATCTTAGAGCCTACAAATGCAAATCCAATAGAGTTAGTAACAGATAAGAAGGTAAATGAACTTATAGAAAAAGCTAAAAAAAATGCAAGGACGTCCTGATTTAACAAAATCTTGAAAATCCTGTACGAAAACTCTTTTTGAACACTTAAAAGACGAAGGGTTAAACAAAACGGTTAAAACCAGATCACGTTGTGATCGAAACTAACCCCCCTTGCACCTCTCCAACCTTCTCCAATTATGAAACACGTCCGTTTTCCTAACTATCCAGACACCCTAATATCATCCACACACTCACCCCCCAAACCATTATGAAACTCGTCCGTTCTTTCGGAATCAAATTCCAAAGACATGTGGAACTTCGTTCCACAGATGTATC
>JAFDTY010000039.1 GCA_019594055.1 Candidatus Haladaptatiplasma halalkaliphilum
CGAATGCCCCATCTGCAACTCGGAAGTTGACGAGGATACCCCTAGTTGCCCTTTTTGCGGAGCGGTTTTGGATGACGAACTATTTCATGTGATCGATGCACTGGAGGCCGAAAAGGAAGATGAACACCTACAAGAAGAGCCTATCATAGAAATGGAACTGCCCATTAAGGTCACCCCGTCAGCAGAAGAGTTGGAATTGGAAGAAGATTTCTTGGAGGCAATAAAAGAAGCAAAGAAAGAACTGGCAGGTCTGAGAAAAGAATCCATATCCGTGGATGTTTTAAAAGAATTCATACAGAAGGCGAACAAGGCAAAAGACAAAGGTGATTACCGGCAAGGAATAAAGTACTGTATCCAAGTCATCGAACTGGGGGAGAATATGAGGGATTTTTTGAAAAAAGTATTGGTTATGGAAAAAGAGATCACTACCTTAAAAAATCATGATGTGCCATACAAAGATTTATTACAAAGGAGCAATAAAGCGAAGAATACCATCGAGGAAGGGAGTGCAAAGGACGGGTTGTTAGAACAGAACAGTATCTTGAAGGACATAAAAACAAGAAAAGAACGGATTAAAACGGCGAAAGGGAGTAAAAATGAGTTAGACGAAGTGGTCAGCAAACTGAACATCCACCTCAACTCTGCCAAATTGATAAATCTACAACTGATGGAGGAGAGGGTGCTGATAACCGAGGCACTTTCCGCATCGAAGGGCGGTAATATCGACAAAGCTTTGGAAAAGTTACATAGCGCGCTGGACAACTCTTCGGAAAAATTAGAAAATCGTCTTTCAGAATTGATAGAAGAGGCGGAATTGGAGATTATTGAGTATGATGAGATAGAGAAGGAAGAATATGAGAAACGGTTGGGAGAGAGTAGAAAAACATTGTCGATGAAGCAGTTCCACCAGACGGCAAAACTGTTGGGCGAGATAAGGGGCGGAATGAAGGATATGAAACAACCGGTAAAGAGACCCGGTTTCGAAGCTGTGGAAGAATTGATAATTAACGCTAAAACCCTCGGTATCGATTGTACTAAGAGCGAGGGTTTCCTGTTCGATGCAAAAGCAGATTACGATCTTGGTGACATGGCCGAGAGTAAGATAAATTTAAAAAGAGCGACGGATAACCTTGTCAGAAACATGCCATCTAAAATACAGGGCATCATGAAGGATGGGTTAAAAGAACTGGAAACAGCCAGGAGGGATGGCAAGGATATCTCAAAACCCGTTGTTCATCTCAAACAGTCAAATCTGCTCCTTAAAAGAAGAGAGTACTTGAAGGCCTTAAAACACATAGTAATTTTCAACCGTTTAATGGATGATCTGCTCAAGAGGGAGGAAAAAACATTGCACCGGCCCATGGAGATTATTCGTCCATCCCCAGCCATTGACGAGACGGAGATGAAGGAGGTAAAAAAGACAGAGTCACCCATGACATCCGAAGTGCAGAGAGATAATATATTGCCCGATAGGTTGGAAGAGTCGTGCACATACATGGTTATCGAAAAAAGATCCGACAAGGCCTTCATACTCTTCAAAAAAATGTTCACGCAGGGGATGAAGGGAATCTGCATCACCCGTCAGTATCCGACCAAAATAAGGTCGAAGTTCGGTCTGGAAGATACGGTTATACTGTGGCTTTCGAACGTAGAGAAGAAGGATACCTTCAGACCGGAGAATCTGGAAAAACTTAGCTTGGAACTGGAGATATTTCTCGGAAAAGGTAAAGGGATAATCCTTCTGGATGGTCTGGAATATCTCATTTACAACAACGATTTTCGTACGGTATTACATTTGATACAATCAATTAAAGATAGAGTTACCGTTACCGATTCCATCCTCATATTGGCCGTGAGCGACCTCACACTCGAAAAACACCAGATTGAATTGCTTGATAAGGAGGTGGATGAAACCTTCAGATTTTAACCGTTATCGACGATATACCTTTTATACCATATGTACATATTCCATTCAAGGTGTTACTTTGGATAAAATACTGCTTTTTACCCTCACCATACTGGTGACCTACCTCACAGGCATATTCCTGTTCTCTCCTCTCCTGGAGAAGCTCAAGAGACACGGGTACGTGGGCCGGGACATGTACAAGACGGGAAATCCAGAGGTCCCCGAGATGGGGGGGATAGGCATATTCTTCGCCTTCCTCACGGGAGTACTATTCATGGGTGTGTTACACGATATTTCATATGTTCTCTATCTTACCATCTTCATCCTGATACTGTACTTCCTCTTCGGCCTTCTGGACGATCTTCTGGGTAAGGGAGTCGAGGATGCCAGCCCCAAAAAGATGGTCAAGATATTCGTACCTTTTTTCTTCGCATATCCCCTGGCCAACCATGTTCAAACCACAATGAACATACCATGGGTGGGATCCGTGGAATTCGGGTTGTTTTACACATTACTGATTTTACCCCTGTTCGTGATGGTATGTGCCAATCTCACCAACATGTTCTCCTACTACAACGGCCAATCCGTGGGGACGACCCTGATCGTACTGATCTTCGTGGTCCTCAGGTTGTACTCCAGGGAGCAGTGGGAGCTGTTGTACATCCTGTTCCCTTTTATGGGGGCCGCCATGGCGTTCCTGTCATACAACATACACCCCGCCGGTGTATTCCCCGGAGATAGTGGCGACCTCATGATGGGTGCCATGATCGGACTGTGTGCCGTACTGGGAGGCATGGAGATATTCGTGTTCGTTGCACTTCTACCACTGATTATAAACTTCGTGATGGTTGCCTGGTGGTTCATTTTTGAAAGGGAAGGGGCGAAGGTTAAGTTCGGAGGCGTCAGACCGGACGACACCATAGACCCGCCCAATAACCGTACTCTGATGTGGTTTTTCCCCTATTACTTCAGGTTGACGGAGAACCAGACCACCCTCATAATGTATTCACTGGTACTCCTATCATCCCTGGCCGCATGGTTCTTCTTTTGACCGGGTAGAAAGGTAAAAATATATATCGTACCGTACTATGGTACCCCATGTTATCACCATTTCTCGGAACGTATGGGTCCCATATATGTTGTTACCCTGACTTAGTGTTCCAAGGAGGTCTCCCCTAGATGATGATAATATCAGCGGCCATCCTATTATCCTTCTTCGTGGCCATACTGGTCACCAACTGGCAAATAGATACCTTTTCCAGGGCAGGTATCAAGGGTAAAGACATGCACAAAGAAGGGATGCCGGAGATACCCGAGATGGGTGGCATCGCAACCATCGTGGGTTTCATCGTGGGAGTTTCTCTACTTCTGGGAAAGCCCAGCGAGGGGATCAACAACCCGATTTTCCTGACGGCGATAATATGTATACTCGGCGCCGGGTTCATAGGTGTTGTGGATGATATGGTGGCTGTAAGGCAGAGGAACAAGGCTTTCCTGCCTTACCTGTTCAGTCTGCCACTGGGTATACAGATGATGAACACGCCCATAGACATATTCGGTTTTACCATCGACCATCCGTTGATAATACTGACCATAGTCCCCTTCGGGGTAACATGCGCTGCCAATGCATCCAACATGTTGGAGGGTTTTAACGGTTTGGGAGTGGGTCTGTCAGCCATCAGCGCCACCACCATGATCTTTCTCATTTACCTCACAAGGGGTTCTCATTACGGTATATACATACTGTTCCCTCTGCTGGGAGCAACCCTCGGCTTTGCGATCTTCAATATCTACCCCGCACGGATCTTTCCGGGAGATACCTTTACTCTTTTCAGCGGAGCCGCCCTGGGGAGCGCGGCCATAATAAGCAACCTGATAACCCCGGGGATGATCCTGTTCGTACCCATGATAGTGGAGTTCTTTCTCAAATTCAAGGGGGGGTTCGGTGCCGAGAACTTCGCCGAGGTGAATCGGGATGGATATCTGTCGAGTATTTACGACAAGACTGAGAGCATAACTCATTGGATAGTGAAACACATGAGGGTGAAGGAGTGGCAACTGGTGGCCCTGGTATGGTTGATGGAAGGGATCCTGGGTATATTCATCATAGTATTCTTCGCACTGTTGTGAAACTTAGCGGTACAGTGATGGACCCGTGGACGACATTTCCCTTTCCTGAACAGGTGATCCACCTAGAGACTGGAAGTGTATGGTGGCCCTGAGACCGACGTTGATGATAGCCTGTATGCCATCGAATAGTTGGGTGCGGGTAAGGTCCTCCTGGTAGAGATGCTTCTTTACGATTATGGAATCGGGCAGATTGTCACCGTCCCGTCCAATGTTGTAGATCACACTTTCCGTGGCCAGCAGTAACACAAGGGTCTTCTCGAAACCACTCCTCTGATTGGGGTCCAATTGTCTGATTATACCCTTGTGCTCTGGACTCACGGACAGCTTGTACACTATCTCCAGCCTCATGGGATATTCCATGGGGTTACCCAGCAATATGACCCTCTCACCGTGTTTCAGTTTGATGAACCAGTTGAGTTTTTCGTGTTCCAATTCCTCGTATTCCCTGTTCTCCTCCTGGAACCACTTCAGTATATCCTCTTTCATCGTAACACGTATCGTTCATATGTTTTTAAGGGTTTTCATGCATGTATCGAGGAAAAAAATAATGTAATAGGGGTGGCATATACGGGTGTGGACCGAGAAACAAGGACTAGGCTTTTCCTCAACAGGGTACTGAAGGAACACTACAGGTACCTGGAACAACATACCCTGGAAACCAGAAGTGCCTGGCTTCCGCCCAGGTTTACCCTTCGTGAATTCGCCTTCATCTACCCCGGGGGTAAGGGAATGCACAGACCAGTGTCCTTCGAGAGCCAGGGCGAGCTCATTAGTTTCCTCAGGGATAAATTGCCAATTCACGCCTATTACTCCACCGCATATTACTCCAATCCCCAAGCCCCCATGAAAGACAAGGAATGGCTTGGAGCAGATCTGGTTTTCGACCTCGATGCGGACCATATCCCCGGGGGTGCGGAGATGTCCTACCGGGATCAACTGGAACTGGTAAGGAAAAAGACACAGATGCTCCTGGATGATTTCCTCCTGGATGATTTCGGGTTCGACCCCGTTGATGTGGCCCTTTATTTTTCCGGTCACAGAGGTTATCACATCCATGTAAGGAAAGGCAAGGTTCTGACCATGTCGAGGCACTCTCGCCGGGAACTGGTGGACTACATCACCGGGCGGGGCCTGGACTTTGACATCATATTACCCTCGACGGACATCCAGGTAGACGAGTTCATGGGACACAAGAAGTATGTTACCAGTCATGTACTTCCATCCGAAGATTCCGGGGGATGGATGGGCAGGGTCAGGGAGATGACCATGGGATTGTTCCAAAGATGGTCGGAGATGCCCCGGGAAGACGTGATGAAGGAGATGATGGAAAAGCACAATATGGGTATAAAAAGATCGAAGGAGCTGTACCGTGAACTGTTCGAGGGGGGGAAGTGGCATACCATCACGGAAAACGGAAACCTCGATACCCTTTCCGAGAGTGGAGGTGCAGGTGTTAAATGGATAATCGAGATAATCAGGGGAATCATTGACGAGGAAAACATAAAGGAGATAGGCGACAGTGTCCTAGGTGCTACAGACGAGCCCGTCACCGGAGATATAAAGCGGTTGATACGGTTACCGATGTCCGTACACGGGGGCTCGTTTCTGTACACCACACCGGTCCCTACGGGTGAACTTGAGGAGTTCGATCCCCTAAGGGATGCCGTGCCCCCCATGCTGGGCGATGGAGAGATACATTTGATACTGGATAGGTTACCAAGGGAAGAGAGCATCACCGTTCGTGGGAAAGAATTCATAATGGAGGAAGAGATGTGCGTACCGGAATTCGCTGCAGCACATATAGTCTCCAAGTACAAGGCGAAACTTCTATAAACAACATAGTATATAGAGATAAAAACGAAAAGGTATTTCCATGACTCCCAGAAAGAAAGAATATGATAGGCTCGAAGGAACATATCAGATAATAAGAGTTAAAAAGTTGGAAAAGATCGCCTACGTTTCCCAAGGCATAGCCATAACGGTTATTTTTTTTCTGTTCCTTCACCTTACCGGTGCAAAGCTCAAACCATTGTACATACCAATATTTTTTCCTTTACTGGTAACCTTCTTTTGGTTACTGGCCCTTTCCATCGAATCATTTATCTTCCGGTTGATGGAGATCAAGCACAGGAAAAGCGAAAGTGCCAAATTCCTGATGACACACAGGTCCATGAAGAGAGCTTACGGGGTGATAGTCCTGGCCGTTATAGTAATTTTCATCACTGCCGCACCTTTCGTCCATCAGCAAGTGGAGACCCGTGCATCACCCAGCGGGGAGATAACCTTCACCGGTGAGGAAACCGTCTACTTCACTTCCAAGGGTCGGTTCGACTTCTTGTTCATCAACGACATCACCGTTGAGCTCATCCATACCATAACTCCCGAGACCACGAAGGTCGAGGTCTTGATAATTTCCGTTGAGGATTACCTTAAAAACAATACCCAGATGCGCTTGAACAGAGAAACGGGAGATCCCACCGATGCAACGGTCAACGATTCCTTCGTCTTTCAGATGCCCCGCCTCAGGTTCGAGGAACATTACATCGTTCTGAGGTCCGAACAGGAGGTAACCGTCAGATATCACATAGACTGTTACGTGGCCATGGAAAGGGTATACCCCTTCACAACACTGGCCATCGCCTTTATGACCTCTTACTCTGTATGGGTGTATGTACTGTATCCGATCAAAAAGAGGTATTCCAGCGAGGGTATCTGCATCTACAGGTAAACGGCACAGCACCCTTCATACCATTCTACATGATCGTGTTCCAGCGCCCAATCCACGGCTCTTTTGCCGGGCATGACCATGCCGGATACACCACTCTCCAGAGCGCCTATCTCCAGATCGTGTCTGCCCCTTTCCCTCATGCATCCCATCACAACACGGCAGCCGATATTTTCCCGGGCATACTCCAGTACAGATAGTATGCTTTCGGTACGAACCCTGGACCCGTATTCCCGTGAAGGGATAAGTGAGTTTATCACCAGTGCGTCCGTGCCCTTCAGCATATCCAGGGCATGGTACTCGCCGGATATGATGCCATTGTACATACCCACGGTCACGTGGGGCACCACCCTCAGACCATGACCTCGGAGTTCATCATAGCCCCTGAGGATGTCTTCCGGTCCCTTGTCCAGGCGATACACCCCGGAGATGGTTTCCCGGTTACCTATCATCTCGTAGGACACCACATCCACCCCGGTGGTGCCCAGTTCTTCCGCACTTTCGATCATGCCCGTATGCACGTTGATGATGAGAGATGTTTCCTCTTTTATCCTTGAGATCGTAGATAAAAAATCGTCTAACGGTACCCTTCCTTGGGCGTCACATCCGCCGCTGAGCAAAAAACCGGTGTAGCCTTTGCAGGCCATGGTATGTGCCTTCACGTACAGTTCGTGGGGGCTTTTGGCCTCGTCCATCCCCTTCAGGTACCTGCCCCTGCAGTGGAGACAATCCAGCACGCACCCGGTACCCGTCACGGAGATACAACCGAATTTTTTTTTGGGTAAGTAAAAATCCATATTGGATATGACAATCTCTAAGAGCATAAAAATTTTCTTACCTTCCGACAGAAAAGTTAAACCTTTTTAAAAAGTTATACCATACATGAGCACAGATAAGTTAAATACCGCCAAAAAAGTACTCAACCATAACTGCATACCAAAGGTTCTCAGGGAAAAGTGGTCGCGGGAAAGGTTAGGATATTTGGAAATAAGTTTGGAAAAGGATATCTTAAAAGACAAAAATTGTTATGTGTGTGAATACCGTCCTTTTTCGAATCAAATGAGACTCGAATCGAAGTAGGAATGAATGACATATAGGCGATGGCATGGAAACAAGAACACCGGATATGGAAGATTACGTGGATTTGATCGCGCTGTGGGATATATGTGGACTGCCCTACAAGCCCAGGGGAAGGGATACCAGGGAGAGGATAGAGCGAGAGATAGAGAAAAATCCCGAATACTGGAAGGGTGTTTACGACGGTACCAGGCTGGTGGCGGTTATAGTGGGTACCGACGACGGCAGGAAGGGATGGATCAACAGGCTGGCCGTATTGCCCGAATACCGGGGAAGGGGCATAGGAACCGAACTAGTAAAAAGCATGGAAAACGAGTTCCGTAAAAAGGGCATAGGGATCGTGGGCACATTGATCGAAGGGAACAATGAAGATTCTATGTCCTTCTTCGAGAAATTGGGGTATCTCGATCATGACATAAGATATTACTCGAAAAGGGAGAGCGACGAAACCTAGACCACTCATGGAACGGTCAATCACGCGAATTCCACGGCTCCGTCACGGTGAACATTATTATCAGAATACCAAAAAAACCCAATATCATGGCAAACAGGAAGGGTGACTGCCTGCCGTACATATCGGATATGAACCCGCTGGATATGGAGCCACCGGCCCAAGCGAGATTTTCGAAGAATGTGTAAATGCCCATGCCACGACCCCGTTTACCCGTGGGCGTAAGGGTCGTTACCATGGCGGGTACGGAGGGTTTCGCGATGGAGCGGCCCATGGTATAGACGGATACTATGAAAAGCAGTGATATGAAACCAACTGCCCAAACTATCATCCCGCTGAATACCGCGGCGATGAAGGCTCCTATCAATATGATCTTTTTGTGACCTATCCTGTCGCCTATGCAGCCCGAGGGAAACATGAACACCATCTGGACTATCCCCATGGCCGTGAAAAGAAGACCGATCTCGAAATCCGTGAGGCCCAAGACACCCTGACCGTATATGGGCAGCATTGGGAACAGCATGGCCAACCCGAAGTACAGGGTGAAGGAGCCCAGTGAAATACCCAGAAATATGGCCGGATACGGCGTGATGCTTTTGAGGTAACGATAGGGTCTGAGTAGGGTTTCCCGGGGTAACATCATCCCATGGGTTTCTTCATGCTCATGGGGATGGAAGGATTCCTTCAAGCCGAAGAACAACATCAACCCGCTCACCAGTGCCAGTATAGAGGTTACGTAGAAAGGCATGGCAAGGCCGTACCAAGCTGCGATGAGCCCACCCATCATGGGGCCTATGGCACTGCCCGTGGCGAACATCATGGTATACAAACCCATGGCCTTGCCCCGGTCTCTCTCATGTACGATATCACCCACGTAGGCCATTGCAACGGGCCATACGAGACCCGATGCGGCACCCTGGCCGCCCCTGTACAGGAATAACTCGGGCAGGGTGGTCGCCGTACCGAAAAGGTACATCACAACGGTGTAAAGTAGCATGCCGAAGACCATGAGAGGTTTTCTTCCCACCTTATCCGCCAGCCAGCCGCCTATGGGCGATGTGATCAGTCTGACGACCGCGAAGACACCCATGATCATGCCCACCTCGCTGTCCGTTGCACCGTATCGCTGTGCGTATATGGGTAGGAACGGCATTATGAGCCCGAAGCCGATCATGCTCACCAGTATGGCAAAGCTGAGGATTAGGAGCTGCCTGTACTTTAAAACTACCAGAAAATCCTCCAGTATGTCCATCAGGCTAAATGGCTCTTTGGATTTGCCGTTCATTCAAACGATGATAATCATACGTGTTAAAAACATTTGTACGAGCATACAAGCATACGGATCGCCTTGAGCCGTAAACATTTTTCATTTTCAACTCTCGCATACACACCGGGCCATGACTTCAACTATATATATGATGGTGCTATGATAGGTCATGGAATACATAGACATGGTTGACAAAAACGACCGCATCATCGGTCACTGTACAAGGGAGGAGGCTCACGCAAGGGGCCACAGGCACAGAAGCGTTATGTTTTTCGCCCTATCAACCGATAACAGGATACTGGTTACCCGGAGAACGGAGTGCAAGGATTTTTTTCCGGGGTACCGCAGCGTTGTTCTGGGAGGCCATGTGAGTTCGGGTGACACCTACGAAGATGCGCTCGAGCGGGAGGCGGTGGAAGAGATAGGAACTTTCGGTGAATTCCGTGAGATAGGACAATTCACAAAGGACATCCCCGAGGAGAAGGAAAACGTACGTTTGTATATCGTTCATGTTCAGCCGGACGAGGTACGATTATCGGATGACGAATTCGCGGAAGGAAAATTTATGTTTTTGGACGATATATCCGAAGAGGTCGGAAAGAGCAACGACTTTCTACCCGAAACATCCCTTGTCATGGAGTTTTTCAGGAAGGCGTTGAAGGAATAATTCCGTATGTATGTGACGGTGGTATTCAGGTATGGTGAACCGGATATGCTTCCTTTACCGACCATATTCCACCTTTGACACAATTTCATGGTTATCATCTTTGCTACCTCGAAAGGTAATGATAATTCCGATATAGCCTCCGCAAATGACGACCCCGAAATTCAAACACACTAACGTATATCAATTATGCCGACCCGCCCTCAATCGGGTAAGCGACATCGAAGGAAACAACTTGACATATATTCCCGTGGACATTGAACGGGCAAAAAAGATATAACACCCATGATAATCCCCTCATCATGGCCGACAGGCTCGAAGACGTGAAACCCACAAGGATGGAGCTTCTACGCATAAAAAAGCGTAAGCTACTGGCGGAAACAGGCCATGACTTGCTGAGCGAAAAAAAGGATGCCCTGATAAACGAGTTCTTCAAGGTCATCGACAGGCGCCGCGAACTAAGAAATGAACTTCAACAGATACTTGCTCCCGGTTACAAGACACTGATACAGGCGGAGATGCTGATGGGTAAGGGTGAGATAAAGTCCATCGCCGAAGGTGCCATGAAGATGGGGGGCGTTGATATAGATGCGGACAACATAATGGGTGTGAAGGTGCCCGTCCTCAACGCAACCATACCCGGTGATAGGTTCTACGGGTTCGTCGATACTTCGGTAAAACTGGACGAATCCCTTACGTACTTCAGAGAAGCTCTTGATACATCCATCGCCCTGGCGGAAGTGGAGGGAAAACTCGACAGGTTGGCTGAAGAGATAGAAAAGGCAAAACGTAGGGTCAATGCCCTGGAGTACATATATATTCCGCGACTGGAGGCCACCATCAAATACATAGAGAGACAGATAGATGAAAGGGAAAGGGAGGATTTCTTCCGCAGGAAGAAGATAAAGGCACTGATGGAAAGAAAAAATGAGATGTAAGGGCTTGTGAGCTACTTGAAAAAATTGATGGAAACCTATTTCAATACTCCTTCCAGGAAGGCAAAGCTGTACCTGCTGTTCACCATAGCCCAGATATGGGCGGTCATAGCCATGGTCATAGGGGTATTGGTCTTTGCATTCTTCCTTCTGAAGGATATGGGGGTCATATGATACCATGAAGATAGATCTGCTGATAAAGAACTGCAGCGAGCTTCACACGCTCAAGGGACCTAAAAGGCCCAGGTGCGGTGACGAGATGAAGGATACGGCCATGGTGACGGGCGGAGCCCTGGCGGTGGACGGGGGCATGATGATCGATGCCGGTGAGACAGGTGAACTGGAGGAAAAGTACGATCCAGTGGTTTCCATGGACGCCACGGGCAAGACCGTGATACCCGGCTTCGTGGACCCACACACGCATCTGGCATTCGCCGGTTCAAGGGAGGACGAGCTGGTGATGAAGATAGAGGGTAAAAGCTACATGGAGATACTCCGGGGAGGAGGGGGTATACTCAGAACTGTAAGGGCTACCCGCAAGGCAACCAAGGGAGAGTTGAAGGATGCCATGGTAAAAAGGATGGATACCATGCTGAGTTACGGTACCACCACCGCAGAAGCCAAGAGTGGCTACGGGTTGGACCTTGAAAACGAACTCAAATGCCTTGAGGCCATAAATGAATTGGACCGTGAACACACCATGGACCTGGTACCCACCTATATGGGCGCCCACGCCTTACCCCCGGAGTTCAAGGACCATGGAGAGTATATAGATTATTGCATGGAAGAGGTGCTTCCCGTGGTTGCCGAAAGAAAACTTGCGGAATATTGCGATGTATTCTGCGAGGAGGGCATATTCGACCCATGCCACAGCAGAGATATACTCTTGAAGGCAAAGGAACTGGGAATGGGTTTGAAGGTACACGGAGATGAGTTGGCCAATATAGGTTGCAGCAGGCTTGCCGCCCGGTTATCCGCCATATCCGCCGAACATCTCGCGAAGACCACGGTAGATGACATGAAGGCCATGGCCGAGGCAGGGGTTACAGGTATACTGTTACCCGGTACCCCCTTCATGTTGATGCAAGGTCATTATCCCGATGCAAGGATGATGATGGAACAGGGTATGGCACTGGCACTGGCAACTGACCTCAACCCCAACTGTTACACGGAATCCATGCAGATGGTGATCACCCTTGCATGCCTGCAGATGAAGATGCACCCCCGGGAAGCTCTTACCGCCTCCACCTTCAACGCCGCAAGGGCGGTGGGTAGGGAGGATATAGGGTGCTTAGAACCGGGATACAAGGCTGATGTGGTTATACTGGATATACCCAATATACTCCATCTTCCGTATCATTTCGGTGTCAACCTGGTGGAAAGGGTGTACAAGGACGGAAAGTTGGTATTCTGTAGATGAGAGCCCATCAACCACCCTTTATCAGAAGGTTCATCTCTCGGAAGAATTTTTCCGTGGTATCCTGGGGTCCGGGATGTGCCTCCGGATGATACTGGACACTTCTTATCGGTAGTTCCTCATGCCCCATGCCTTCAACGGTGGAGTCGTTCAGATTCAACTGGGTTGCATACAATGAAGTACCGTCCAGGGATGCCTCGGAAACCGAAAAGCCATGATTCTGGGTGGTCATGTAAACCTTTCCGTTCGCCAGATCTTTTACAGGCTGATTCAGCCCCCTGTGCCCGTACTTTAACTTGAAGGTCTCCGCCCCGCATGCCCTGGCAATAACCAGATGCCCCAGACATATACCGAACAATGGGACCTTGTCCAAAAGTGCTTTCACGGTTTCTATGGTGGAAGTCAGGACCGCAGGGTCACCGGGACCGTTGGTTATCAGCACACCATGGGGCTCAAGGTTCAATATCTCTTCCGAAGGTGTGTCGTGGGGCACCATTATAACATCATATCTGTTGTTCAACAGGTTGTTCAGTATGCTATTCTTGATCCCGCAGTCCATGACCACCATCCTGTGAGGATTCCCCCGGAGGTATGAAACGGGGCTCGATACGGAAACATTACTGACAAGGTCATGGATCTCCGTTATACGGGGTAACGCCTTCGCCCGGTCCACCAGTTCTTCTCCGGCATCTTCACGACCCACGGAAAGCACCGCCCTCATCGTACCCTGGTGCCTTACCTTCTTGGTTATCCATCGGGTATCCACACCCTGTATACCGCTGATGCCCTCATCCTTCAAGAACTCGTTAAGGGATCTCTCGCTTTTCCAGTGACTTGGTCGTGAACACAGCTCCTTGACCACAAGGCCTTTGCACTTTATGCCCGAAGACTCCGCATCTTCGCTGTTAACACCGTAATTACCTATCAACGGGTAAGTGAACATCAGTATCTGTCCGTTGTAAGAGGGATCGGTAAGTGACTCCACATAACCGCTCATGCCTGTTTCGAAGACTAGTTCGCCCCCCGCTATCCCGGGAACACCTATCCCTTTTCCTTCGATGACGGTACCGTCTTCCAGGGCGAGATATGCTTTCACAGGCTCACCTCCGTGAAGATATCCTGGAGAGCAGTCACTGAAATATCCTTTGATTTCAAAGCCTCGATGGCATTGACCACCGCGAGGGATGCCGCCACTGTTGTGTAATACGGGACCTCGTAATTCACCGCAGTGGTTACGATGTCGAATTCATGGGAGCCCACGCCCCTGTCAACGTTGGTATTGATCACCAGAGCGATTCTCCTGGACTTGATCATATCGATGACCACCTTGTCCGGAATTATCTCCGTTTTCACGCCCATGTTGTTCAGGCTCCGGCCCGTGTTCTCGGTGGATAGGATACCGAAGCCGAGGTGTTGCAGTTTGGATGCCAACAAGGTGGTGATCCGCAGATCCTTGTTCTTTACCGATATGTAAACATCGCCCTTGGCCGGGAGTATGTGATTGGAGAAGATCTGGGATTTGTAGAAAGCCCTTCCAAAATCGAGGTCTATGCCCATGGTCTCTCCCGTCGCCTTCATCTCGGGCCCTATGAAAGGGTCCACACCGGGCAATTTGGAGAAGGAAAAGACGGGATTTTTTACGGAGACCCGGGGTGATCCGATCTCGCCTCCTAACCCGAGCCCGTCCAAACTCCCACCCATGATGACCTCCGTTGCCATCTTTGCCATGGGGATACCGGTTGATTTACTCACATAGGGTATGGTTCTCGACGCCCGCGGGTTCACCTCCAGAACGTAAACATCCTCGTTCCTTACCGCGTACTGGATGTTCATCAAACCCACTACGCCGATGGCCTTTGCCAGTTGTTCCGTTATCTTCCTTATCTTGTCGATAGTGCCGCCGTTGACAGTCTGGGGCGGAAGTACGCACGCGGAATCTCCCGAATGGACCCCGGCTTCCTCTATGTGCTCCATAATGCCACCTATGAATACTTTCGACCCGTCACAGATGGCGTCCACCTCTATCTCTATGGAATCCTCCAGGAACCTGTCTATAAGTATGGGTTTATCAACGGATACCTCGGCGGCCTCGGTCACGTACCTCTCCAGGTCCTTATCATTATGAACCACCTTCATACCCCTTCCGCCGAGCACGTAAGAAGGTCTTACCATCACAGGGTACCCCACTGCTCTGGTTATGGTCAGGGCGTCCTCAATGGACAGTGCGGTTCCGCTCCTCGGCTGCTTTATACCGAATCTGTCCAGGAGTTTGCTGAACCTCTTCCTGTCCTCGGTCAGATCGATGGCGTCAGGGGAGGTACCCAGTATCCTCACGCCTTTATCCTCCAGGGTCCTGGCCATGTTCAGGGGCGCCTGACCTCCGAATTGAACTATCACACCGAAGGGTTCTTCTTTTTCGATTATGTTAAGAACGTCTTCAATTGTAAGGGGTTCGAAATATAACTTGTCTGAGGTATCGTAATCCGTGGACACCGTTTCGGGGTTGCTGTTGACCATTATCGTCTCGAAACCCATATCCTTCAGGGCGAAGGCGGATTGAACGCAGCAGTAGTCGAATTCTATCCCCTGACCGATCCTGTTTGGCCCCGAACCCAGTATGATTATGGATTTTTTTCCACTTTTGACCGCCTCGTCTTCCTCATCGTAGGTCGAATAGTAATAGGGGGTGTGGGATTCGAACTCCGCTGCACAGGTATCCACACATTTATAGGTGGGAAGCACATGGTACTTCACCCGTATTTCACGTATTTCGTGTTCAGTGCTCCGGACAAGGAGGGCGATGTGCTCATCCGAAAAACCGTACTGCTTTGCCTTCAAAAGGAGTTCCCTGGGTAATTCATCCCCGGTGTATCCTCTCAGTTCGTCCTCCGTGTGGATGATGTTTTCTATCTTGTGGATGAACCATGGGTCGATACCCGTCAGTTCATGTATCATATCCACAGAATACCCCACGGTAAGGGCCTCCTTGAGGTAAAAAATTCTTTCGGGTACGGCCCTGGAGAGGATATCGTCCAACTCGTCCTTGGTAATATTTTTGTCGCCCCATATCAACCCACAGACACCCATATCAAGGGAACGTAGGGCCTTCTGGAGGGCCTCTTCAAAGGTCCGGCCCATGGCCATGCACTCACCGACAGCCTTCATCTGTGTGTTCAACGTGCGATCGGCATCGGGAAACTTGTTGAAATCCCATCGGGGTATCTTGACCACCACATAATCCAGTGTGGGCTCGAAGGATGCCGGGGTCACCCTGGTTATATCGTTGGGTATCTCATCCAGGGTCAGACCGACTGCCAGTTTGGCGGCTACCTTGGCGATGGGAAAACCGGTGGCTTTGGATGCCAGGGCTGAAGAGCGTGACACCCTGGGGTTCATCTCAACCACTCTGATCTCTCCGTCCTTTGGATTCACTGCGAACTGGATGTTCGAGCCCCCGGTCTCCACGCCTATCTCCCTGATTATGTCCATGGAATAATTTCTTAACTTTTGATATTCCTTGTCGGTCAGGGTCTGGGCAGGGGCGCATACGATGGAGTCTCCCGTGTGCACACCCATGGGGTCAAGGTTTTCCATGGTACATATTATAACAACGTTGTCGGCATTATCCCTCATCACCTCGAACTCGTATTCCTTCCACCCGAGAACACTTTCCTCGATGAGAACCTGATTTATCATGCTGAGCCTCAGGCCCCGCTCGGCTATATCTCGCAATTCCCCTTCGTCACGGGCTATACCCCCCCCGGAGCCGCCCAGGGTATAGGCCGGCCTTACTACGACCGGATACCCAATCTCTTGAGCGAATTCCACCGCATCCTCCACCGTGGTGATGGTTCTGCCCTCCAGGCACGGTACGTTCACCTTCTCCATGGCCCTTTTGAACCGCTCCCTGTTCTCCGCTTTGTCGATGGCGTCCGCATTTGCTCCGATGAGCTTTACACCGTACCTGTCGAGAACACCTATCCTTGAAAGGAAAAATGCTATGTTCAACCCCACCTGGCCACCCAGG
This sequence comes from Candidatus Haladaptatiplasma halalkaliphilum, assembly GCA_019594055.1. Classification (GTDB taxonomy): domain Archaea; phylum Thermoplasmatota; class Thermoplasmata; order Halarchaeoplasmatales; family Halarchaeoplasmataceae; genus Haladaptatiplasma; species Haladaptatiplasma halalkaliphilum. Next base: position 16,600 of record JAFDTY010000039.1, read on the forward strand.
GTTGGCAGAAGGGCGTCGGGCCTTTCCTTGACTATTATCTTTTCCACGAAGTCGGGTGTCAAGGGTTCCACGTATGTCTTATCCGCCATGTCCGGATCCGTCATTATGGTCGCGGGATTGGAGTTTACAAGTATCACCTGGTAACCCTCTTCTTTCAGGGCCTTGCAAGCCTGGGAACCGGAGTAATCGAATTCGCATGCCTGCCCTATCACGATGGGGCCTGAACCTATTATCATTATCTTATCTATGTCGTTCCTTTTGGGCAATATTTCCACCATCCTTCAACACGTACGTGGACACATACCGGTGGTGTTGACGGCATCCCCTTTGATCCTTTACCGTTTTTTTCCAGAGAGTACACTGTTCCGTACATTAAAATGTCCGTGTAAGGGCGGATGTTTATAATGCTTTCGTAATGTTTGTTACATCGCCACCGCATATGATACGTACGTAACATAGTTAAATATTTGGATAAATAATTTTAAAAATTGAGCAGGTCCGATATCACCTCGAAGGCCCCGGGGGCGTCCCTTCGGCCCACCACGATATGGGTATCCTCCCGACACGATATTATCTCGGTGATATTGATATGATGACCGGCCAGAGAGGAAAGTATATGGCCCAAAACGCCCAGGACGTCCTCCACCTCGAATGTACTTTTAAGGGTGATCAAACATTGTTCCTCCTTGAGTTTGACGGTATCCAGTTTACTCACCTTTTTGACCTCGTTCTCGTCCAGTATGTACGTGTACCCGCTCCTGGTCTTTGAGAATACCAGGGGTGTGACCTTCAGCTCCGCCCTGGAATGAACAACCACTACCTTGTCCTTTAGCTCGACGCTCGTTTTATTGTATATCTTCTCTATGTCCTTCTTCTCCTCCATCTTTTCCTTTACCAAACGCTCCCTGTTCCTTATGAGGGCCATCTTGATGGAGATGATACTCCTTTCCTCGTCACCCCTGGCCTTCAACTCGTCCGAGATGACCCTTGCCAGGGCACTGTAGTTGATTATATCCTTCTCCAGGCTTTCGTAAAGCGACGGTCTCTTCTGTATGTACTGCCTTACCATCTCGGATGTGCTGACCATAACGGGTAATAAATGTTTTCAGATATAACATTATTGATACGAAATCGTACAAATATCACGATTTTAGTGGATCGGTGTTCACATGTATCATTCATGTATCCCGTGATGTTCAGGGGATTTCAGCCCCGAAAAGGTGTTTTCCGTATACTTTTCCCCATTTCGATGTTCAATAAAAGGAAAAAGAGAAAAGGGTTTGGGGTCAGTAGTCCACTGTCCATACTATCGCCGTATCCGTGGGATTGTGTAACCAGTAACCTTTACCGGGTTCGAATACGAAGGCTCCCGGATTGTGGTCGTATGCCAGATTGTACTCTGCGGTAGCGTCGAAGTAGCCCACAACATCCACATCTCCCGGTAGTCCGTGATTACCACTGCTCGAACTCGGTAAACCGACCATGGTCCAACCGGGGTACAGTGTGATGTCCGTACTCGACGGTGCACTACCTGTGACGGTCAGCGTATCGCCGGTGGTCATCCGTATCCACAGACCCATGCGATGGTTCCACGAATGCAAGTTATTGTACCGTTCTGCTCTACCGGGAACGTATGAACTCCATTCACCCGATGATGCATCGAAGTACATCACACGGTCGTAGTTACCGTCTATGTCCGCAAGTATCG
>JAFDTY010000070.1 GCA_019594055.1 Candidatus Haladaptatiplasma halalkaliphilum
CACGAGCCAAGCGAGGCATGGTGCTCCGACTCCCCCTCCTCGCGTTCACTCCTTCACGGGGGTTCACGAGGATGAATACCCAGTTATTCATACGAGCGTTTGGGATCACGAGCAAAGCGAGGGATTGTGAACTGAATCCCCCTCCTCGCGCCCACTACTTCTCGGGGGTTCACGAGGATGAATACCCAGTTATTCATACGAGCGTTTGGGATCACGAGCAAAGCGAGGGATTGTGAACTGAATCCCCCTCCTCGCTTACATTATGTGCCCTTCGTCTGATGATTTGAAACTCTACGATAATTTATATCTCAAAGAGATTACTTATCTAGATATGGTTTGTAAATGGGTCATTCCCTCAATTCACCGAAGGTGGTCACCCTTTCGGCGAAGGCGTTGTGCTTGTGTATGGACTCCTCGCTTTCGCTTCTTACCTCCACATGGGTGTTATCGGGAAAATCATTGTACCTGTTCAACACTCTCGAAAGGATATCCCTGACCACGTCTTCGACGAACTTCGGGTTCTCGTGGGCCCGGATCACGACCTCGGCTTCATCCTTCCTCTTCAATATCTCATAGGTGGGTGACGATAATGACGATTCCACGATATCTATCAGGTCGTTCACTTCTACTTCCTTACCTTCGGGAACCTCTATCATCACCTGGCTGCGGTTCCTCTGATTGTGGGTGATCACCGGGATCTTTTCCAACATCCCCTTGAGCTCGGGGTTCCTTTCAGTGTAGATCATCCTTACCGTTTCCATGGCACATGGGCAGGCGTTCAGACCGATCACGGAAACACCTATGTATTTTCTTACGGTCCCATATCTGTGCGCCTCGGTCCTGGACCTGATCTCGTAAGGCTCCAGACTTGACCTGCCCCCCGGGGAAACCTTTTCAATAAAATAGTCGGCGGAAACATCTACCTCGGAGTATGAAGCGTAATCGTGCCTTTCCAAGAGTATGTTGCACATCTGAGACGAAAGGATTTCCAGTCCTCCTACCGGCTCCCTCACCGATCTATCAACCACTTCACCGGTTACCTCCACGTTCCTGGACATGTGAGAACCTTTCTGGTCGGACGGAAGGTCAACGTAAACATCGATTGTGGCGTTGAGGGTTACGTCACCCCAGGGTCGTCTAACCACAACAGGTTTTTTAACTCCGGTCACACCCACTCTCGTAATCTTGAAGCGCTGCTCGGCACGCTGGTTCTGAACGTCGTTGGTAACTACCATATGGTTAAAAAAGACTGTTTCTGTATTAAATTCTTCGGTTTGTACATACGCCCTCAATCCATACAAAATGACGCCTGTGACATCTGTTTGCTGCTGGCGGAGGCAACTCCGTCCTTGCCAACGGCGATCACACCGATGGAAGAGCCTTCGATATGGTCTTTGACAACCTTATCACAGGCTTCCTGAAGGCCCACCTCGGGGATTAACGAATAACATCTGTAGGCACTCAACCTTTTGATTATATCCTCACCCTTACCTGTGGTCACCACCGCACCGTGTTCGCCTGCATAAAAACCACAGCCCACAAGGGGACTGTCGCCGACTCTACCTCTGATACTGAAGCTGGTACCACCGGTGGAAACCGCAGCCGCATATTCACCGTTGTGACATGCAACACAACCAACGGTATCACCCCCGTCCACACCCTTGTATATATCGTGAAGCACCCGGTGCTCATGTAATTTCTCATGCATCCGTGACAGTTCTTCCCTTCTTGCTTCCGTCGACGGGTCATGAGCATCGAACCCCATATTTCGTGCATACTCCAACGCCCCCCGGCTGACCAGTAATACATAGGGTGTTTCGTATACTTTTGCAGCCACCTGTATGGGATTCTTAACGGATTCGATAGCTGCTACCGCGCCTATGTCGCCTTTGTACATTATCGCGGCATCCATCTGTATCTTGCCGTCAAGCCTTATCCTGGAGCCGGTGCCCGCGTTGAAAACCGGATCGTCCTCCAGGGCGGATACCACACCCACAACCGTTCGAAAGGCATTATCGGAAACACCCTTTTCGACTGCGGCTTTTACTCTATCGTCAAGCTCTCGCGAACTACCTACACCACCATGGGCTATGATGTACATGGGCCACCCCAATCGATATACCATTAATATCTTTTCTGAGGTTGGAGGGTTATTCGGATAGCAGCTTCAAGCCCTCTTCGCACTTTCTCACCCATAACGATACTTTTAGTTCACGGAACAACTTTAGTGCTCTTTCAATATGTTCCCTGGCATCGACCGTTTTACCCGTTTCATGATACAGCAACCCGTATTCGTACAGCAGTTTTGCCCGGTATTTCTTACTCCCTTTCCCCCCGAGTAGGGTTATCCCCGTTTCGAACTCCCCCCTCGCCTCATCAAAGAGGCCAAGTTCACGATATGCCACCCCCAGCACACTATGTGCCCTTCCCTCGTCGGCCTTCTCTCCGACACCTTTTGCTATGACTATAGCGTTATTCAACATTTCAATAGCCTCTTTGGTTTCTCCTATACCTATCATGGCCTCCGCCAAACTACACGTAACATATGTCAAATGACTTGTGGCACCGGTCTCCTGGCAGAGGTCTATGCATTCCCTGTAGTATGAAACGGCTTTATCCGAATCACCCGTTACCATAAAGATATCACCCAGGTTATTGAGAGATTCCGCGATGGTCCATTTATTACCTAAACTCTGTCTTATCTCGTAACTCTTCTGAAAATATTCCAATGCCTTGTCTAGCTCGTCCTTATCCTCGTACACCGTGCCGATGTTGTTTAGCGACGCTGCGATACCCTGTTTATCACCTATCTTTTTCTTAATCCCCAAACTGTTAAGATGAGACTCCAGAGCGTCATCGAGTCCACCTTTGTATTTGTATACCAGTGCCTTGTTGTTGAGGGATGCCGCCATACCCCAATTATCACCGATCTCTTGGAACAGATCGTAACATTTTTGGTGGTACTCCAGGGCCATGTCAAACTTACCGGTATCCTGGTAGATCAGTGCCAGATTGTTCAGCGAGGCTGCCAGGGTGCGTTTATCGCCGATCTCTTCTCTTATCTCCAGTGCCTTTTCAAGGTGGGCGGAGGCATCTTCATAGTTACCTTTTCGTATGTATACCGAACCGATATCATGTTCGGCCTGACCTATCTCTTTCTTATCGCCTATCTTTTTTGCTAGTGATATCCTTTCCGCAAAGATCTTCTCCGCCACGTCGTACTTTCCCTGCCTGATATGTGCCCAGCCCTTACGCCCCAGGAGTCTTGTTCCCACCACACACTCTTCATCCAGTAAATAGAGTCCTTTATCGCACTCCTCCAAACATTTTTCGAGTTTACCCATATACTCGTAAACGTAGGCTATCTTCCTGTGTATATCGGCCTTTTTCAAATTATCCTCCTGCCCCCGGATCACCTCACTGTAATGTTCTACGGCCGCTTCGTATTCGCCCATTATAAAGTAAACGTCCCCCAGGCCTTCCTGTACCCTGGTCATCAACTCGTCTCCCTCCAGAAGGGGTGAGGCCCTTAGGTAAAAATCAAGAGCCTCCTGATTTGAATAACCGTCTTTTGCCCTGTCGCCCAATTCAAGGAGATAGGCACCGGCCGTATTATCACCCGCCCTGTACAGATGATGTGCTATCTTCTCGAGGACCTTTTCACGATCCTCCCCGTAGATCTCCTCGTATGTGGAAGCAACGATACCGTGGTATTCCTTCCTCAACTCCATGTTGATACCGTTGTACAATATTTCGTATATCTTTCTGTGGTCGAATATGTATTTGTTCCTGATAAGGTGTATGAGGTTGTGGGTCTTTTCGATCTTATCAAGATTTTTCAGCAGCCTTATCCTGCCCATACCCGTGACCCTGCCCACTACATCGCTCTCGAACTCCTCACCCACCACGCTTGCGCATTCCAGAAGCTCCTTTTGCTCTTCTATCAGTCTATCCAATCGCCTTACGACAACATCGTATATCTTTGAAGGGATATGGACCTCATCAAGGGTTTCGCCGATGCGCCACACACCTTCCTCCCTTTTCAGATGCCCCTCGTCCACGAGCATCCTTATCACCTCAAGAAGGAAAAACGGGTTGCCTTCGCTCTCCCTGTACAGGCGCAGGCCCAGTTTATCTTGAAGCTCCACATGGCCCAGTAAATCGGTAATGATATCACTCACTGCACCATGATCCAGCCTTTCGAGTTCTATCTCTGTGAAAAGGTCTTCCCGCCTCATATCCTGCATGGCCGTCCTTAGCTGATGCACCTTGCCGTCCAGGCTTTGCATTATGTCTTCGGGCCTGTAAGTGCCCATTATCAATATTCGATTTTTCCTGGTATTACGGGAAAGGTAATGGAAAAGCTTTAACGTTGTGTAATCGGCCAATTGCAGATCGTCCATAAAGAGGACAAGGGGTTGTTCGGAGGAGTTTCTTTGCAAACCTAGAAGTATGTTATCGAAAAAATTTTCCTGCCTGATCTTGGGGTCGTCAACAAGGTACTCTCCACCGTATTTACCCGAGCGGATGAACCAATCTATCTTGGGCGCGATCGAGCTGGTATCGGCCACATCCCCATCCCAGGTATCCATCTTATCGCCGATATCTTCCAGGACTCTTTTCATGTCATCTATGAGAAACTCGCTGTTGATACCTTCTATAACAACGGCGAGGGAGAGGTTTCCCACGGTCCGGATAAGTATGTTGAACCTGTCATAACCTATGGTGTTCAGGCCCTCGGATCTTTTCTCTCCCATCATGGATAAGGAATCCCCTATGAAATTGCCAACCGCCTTTAACATCGATGCGAATATGTCCGGATCCAGTTCGGTTTCCTTTAGTTCGGCCTTGGATAAAAGCATGCCCGCGTTATTGATCAGGTATGCTGAGATCACCTTCGGTGGAGGGGTCTCCGACACAAGATGATACAATTTAGCCCCTCTCAAAGCCTCTTTGAAGGGGATCAGGGGTTCCAGGGTATCTGTGAGGCACCAGCCCCGGATGATGTTCGCACCCTTCTCCTCGGCCTCTTTCAGCAATTCCTCTATCAGCCTTGTTTTACCGACACCGGCCTCTCCCGATATCAGAGCCGTGCCACCTTTACCATCCATGGCTTGGTCGAGTAAAACCTTTAGCTGCAGGAACTCGCCTTTACGACCGGTAAACGACGGTGTTAATTCCTTTGTGTCAATGGGGTCGGGCAATTAAACCACCTGTGTCTTATACTGGAATGTTCATATCTGGTATAAACTTTACCGGTAGCTCCTCCCTGAACGATATGGGCTGGAAAAGACCCCACGATTTATATATATCCTAGCTGTGTATCCCGAACTGTAACAGAGGTATCGGCATGCCAACAGAAAAAGAAGTAATCGATAAACTTAAGGGTGTAATGGACCCTCATACCGGGATAGACGTATACTCCATGGGTTTGATCTCCGAATTGAAGATAGATGACGGTGACATCAGCTTGATATTCACACCCACCAGCCCTTTTTGTCCCATGGGTGTTCAGCTAGCCGTACAGATAAAGAGAAGCCTCACCGAACTGGATGATGTTGAATCAGATAATGTTAACGTCACCGTACAGGGGCACCTTAACGCTGAGGAGATAAACCGACATCTAGCCAAGAGTTGATAGGCTCATGGAGATACAACCCGAATGTGTCCCCTGCCTTATCAAAAGGTGTATCTACGAGACACGTCTTGTAGATCCTACAAGGGAATACCAGGTGGTTAAAGAATCGTTGAGGATATTGAACGATGCATATGCGGAGGGGGCGGTTTCCGCGGACATAGCCACTAGGGTCCATAAAAGGGTATACGAGATCATCGGAACCACGGACCCGTACCGCGATATCAAGAAGAGATGCAACGAGGTTGCCAGTTCATTACTACCCCGGGGGCGAGAATTCGTGGAAGGCAGCGGACTCCGTGAAGCGGCTCTCGTCTCGGTGGTGGGTAATGTGATGGACTTCGGCTTCCGTGACGATTATGATAGTCCGGACTACTTATCCAAAAAATTCGACGAACTATTATCCGAGGGTTTTGGGTACGATGATATAGACGAGATGGAGGAAATTCTCCGCGAAGCCGATAACGTAGTATTCTTTACCGACAACACAGGTGAGATAGTCCTGGACACCCTTCTTATGAAGGCCATCAAAGACTATGGTGTTAATCTAACTGTGATCGTCAAGGGAGAGCCCATTTTGACGGACGCCACCATGGAGGACGCACTTGAATACGGTATCCACAAGATAGCGGACAGGGTCGAGACCACAGGAGGCTTTGCCATCGGAGTCGATCCCAGCCTGTTAGATGAAGAACTGGAAAGTGACATACGGGAAGCGGACCTTATCATCGCAAAGGGGATGGCAAACTGGGAATCACTGTCCGAAACGGACTACGGGCCCATAGCATACCTTACAAGGAGCAAGTGTAAGCCGGTTGCCGACAGCATGGGTGTGCCACTGGATGTGAACGTGGCCAAATTATTCTATTGAACAATGGTTGTAGGCGGACAGGACCTCGGCGGTCACGTACCATGTCCTCTTCAAACCATTGGAGATGGATATAGACTTCTCGGACCACTTGTATACGGGGCTGATAAAATCACCCTTTCTGAATCCGCCTATGAACACCACGTAGTCCTGGCTCCTCCTGAAATATTCGCAAAGATCTTCACCGTCACCGTAGGGAGACATCACAAGCCTCTTTCCCATCTCTGAACTTAGGATATCCTTTAGATGCCCTTTACCGTATTCAACACCTTTGGGCGGATTTCCGGTCACCGCTTCAAGGAGCATCCTCTTGAATCCCTCCAGATCCTCAGGTATCTTCACATCGGGTTCAAAACGAAATACCTTGCCGTATCTGGTATGAACTATGGTCTTCAGCTCGCGTATATGGGCCAGGTCCGACTCGTTGGCGAGGAGCAGAGAAAAATGAACAAGTTCCGGATGGGAATCTTTACTGTTTATGGTCTTGGGCTCCGCCCTCATATCACAATCTGCGAGTACTAAAGTCAGCATGGTATCACGATATTATCCGACCCAATTGTTCGGTTTCTACGGCCAGCCTTATCTCCTGTGCTATCCGTCTTCCCGTGGACAGATCTTCCTGCATGAGATCGGAATACGGAGAGCCGGATATGAACGGATTTGTACCGGCTACTATACGTGATGATATCTCGAACACCTTGAACTCCAGTTGATCCGTAACGATGGTCTCCAAACAGAAAGAACCGTAGAGTCCGCCGAAGAGTTCGTATGCCCGGTTTACCGCACGCTCGCCCATATCGAACACCTTGGGCAGAAGACTTTCCCTTATTACCACGGGTATGTTACCGGTAACGACGAAGGACGGGAAAACCCTCATCTTCTTCAACTCCTCCTGTGAGCCCAGTTTGTACATCTCGTCTATGTTGCTCTCGTCGCGCCTATCGATGGACAGCAGTTCCAGTACGCCGTTTTTCGTCCGATAACCTTCTGTTTTGATGGGTGAGAAGAAGTAATGCAGATAGTACCTGGTACCCATCACATACTCCTGTATATGATATTCCTTGGTATGGTCTATACCCAGCTTGAAATCGCTGTAATCCTTTGCTATGAAGAAACCCCGACCACCCTTGGCACCGTGATACTTTACAAGTACCGGACGGTTGATATCTTCGGGATTGGGGACTATCTCGGGCATGGAGATACCCGCACTGGTCAACCATTCCCTTTCCTTGTTTCTGTCTGACTCCCACTTCAGCACACGACGGTTACCGAATGTGGGTAAGGCCAGCTTTCTGAATTCATCCGCTCCCAGATATTCGACGAAAGAACCGTGGGGTATGACGATAACGTTCTTTTCACGTAATTCTTCCGTTCTCTCCAGTATCTCGCTGTATCCGTCCACCTTCAAAAATTCATCGGGTTTGGCCTTTGGAAAGGCATCGTATATCTTCATCCGCTCTCCCACGGAGATACCGAGTGTACGAAAACCTTCTTTACGTGCACCGTCAAATATTTGAAGGCTGGAATGTGAACATACGGTAGCTATCGTTATCTTATCCTTATCGTAACCTTCCAACATCCCTGCAATGTCTAACTCTTTGGCCATGTGGTCTATAGAGAGAAGGGGTTTTTAATACTTTCCATCAACTATTATTTGACTTTAAGAGCTTCCAAAGTACGCACAACATCCGAAGTCTCGGCCACATCGTGTACCCTTAGAACCGATACACCCCTGTCGGCGGCAATTGCGGCAACGGCAAGGGAGCCGTACAATCTGTCCCGGGCTTCCTTACCTAGTATATGGGCGAACATGCTTTTTCGGGATGCCCCCAGGAGTACTGGAAAACCCATGGAGCGGAACTCATCTATGCGGTCGATCAGTTCGAGGTTGTGCTCTATCCCTTTTCCGAAACCGATACCCGGATCTATCACTATGTTCTCCGGTCTAACACCGGCCTCCACGGCAGATTCCGTCCGCTCCAGTAAGAACGAGTATACCTCCCTGACCACATGATCGTAGCGGGGTTCTTTCTGCATGTTCTCGGGTGTCCCCTGCATATGCATTATCACAACCGGAACATCCAGTTCCGCCACGGTTTTCAACATATCTTGATCTCTAAGACCGTAAACATCGTTTACCACACTTGCTCCCGCCTCCACAGCCGCCCTAGCAACTTCCGGTTTATGGGTATCTATGCTTAAAGGGATATCAACCGACGAGCCGAGTTCACGTATCACGGGTATAACTCTTTCGAGCTCCTCTTTTTCCGTGACTCCCTTGCTGCCCGGGCGAGTGCTCTCGCCACCTATATCTATTATATCCGCTCCCTGCTCAACCATCTCCAGTCCCCTGGCCACGGCCCCATCTTTACCATCCCAACACCCTCCGTCGTAGAAGGAGTCCGGAGTAACGTTTAGTATTCCCATGATCTGTGTACCCGGACGACCGCCCCAGGGTGGCTCAGGCAGTGAATCGAAGTTGTTCAATGCAGTTTCTATCTCTTGTGCCAAGATAGGCAGTTTGAACGGCTGTTCCCTCAACTTTACCAAGGTCCTGTGGAATTCCGGGAGGGTTCCCATCATCATTATCTCGCTCTCGCCATGAGATAGGTCCAGGGATTTCCACGGTACCGCTGCCTCACCTCCCGAGGCCAAAAATTCCTGCTTAACTATGTTGGCGGCCCTGGGATCCAATCCCCTTGCGTACACCAGCCGGTGTACCGCTTTGGGGGCCATTATCTCAACACCCCGCTCCTGGCAGCCCATCTCCCGCAATTCCCGGTATATGTCTATACGGCAGCTTCTTGAAAGTACCCTGGTCTCGAACATCTTATCAAGGTATTAGACGGTAAGATAAAAGGTTAATCCCTTGCTGTTGAAATAACATCAGCCCTTGTATATGGGGCGCTGTATGCCTTCCTTGGAGACGTATATCATCTCCTGGTCGTCATCCCCCAGATCTTCCTTCGCCTGTATGAATCCTCTGAGTCTCACATTCAGCAGATCGACATGATGAAGTGCAACCGCCTCCTCTATCCGTGGACTTCTGGCACTCCCCCATTCGTAATCCCCGTGATGGGAAAGTATTATGTGGGACAATTTGAGTGAGATATCATCCGGGAAACCCGGTATCTCTTCTATCCTTTCCCTGATTATCCTCTCGCACAGTACGGTATGGCCGATGAGGTTGGCCAGGCTGGTAAGCTCGATGGATACGGTCGTTTCGTACTCGTGTATCTTTCCGAAATCATGGATTATCCCTGCGGTTATCATGATATCCCGGTCCAATTCGGGGAATACATCGCACACCTGGGCGCACATCTTGACATCGTCAAGGGTATGTTCCAACAGGCCGCCTATGTAGTTGTTGCTGTACTTCATGCTGTAGGGTGCCCTCTTGAATGCCGTAACGAAGTTTTCATCATCCAGGAATGACATCACCAACTCCGAAAGGTACTCATCCCCTATGGACTCCGAGTACGCCCTTAGCTCTTGGAGCATTTCGTCGATATCCCTCTTGGTGACGGGCATGAAATCCGTGGTGTTGTAATACTCCTGGTCCAGTACGGTAAGTTTATGGAAATGGTCATGGTTAAGGGATAGCTGCAGTTGACCTTTGTAGGAGCTGACGATACCGGTCACCTCCACAACATCACCCACCGATAGCTGTTCGTACAGTGACTGTATCTCATCCTTTTCGGGCCCTCCCCAATACACAAGAGATATGTCTCCTGTTCTATCACCCACCGTCATCCTGAAGAACCAACCTCTGGTGTATTCCTTTGGCGGTATCCTGCTTCTCACCGCGAACTTTTCAGTTATCTCACGACCCTCTATGAGGTCCTCGACGAATGTCTTCTTCTCCATTATATCACAGCCGAACGGAGTCATCTAGATTATTTAAGGTTTTTCACACCTCGGATATCAACGGTTGCGAGATGTATCTCATAAGCAGTGGACATACCGTCCCTGGAAAGGTCTTTGTTGTCCGGGTCATCGTTCAGCACACCGTCACCGGACATATCGTACGAGCCGATCAGATTGCCGTTTGCACAAATCCATGTATCAATAGCAGAAATGTCAGTCATACCTTTTTCCCTCCAATACTAACATAGTTTCTCCAACTACCATCTCATAGGTTTGGTTTTCTGTAAAATTGGGTAACTCGATATGTCTCGAGTCAAAATCTAAACCCTCGGAATGACCGGAAAAATTGATGATATCCCCTGGTAATATTTGCCAATCTACACCACTTTCTTTCTCTATAAGAATAGTGTCGCCGACCGAAAGTTTTCCATCACCATCGTGATCATACCAGATTATTCGGTTCATTTTAACAGTATTAGTACCGACATCGGGGTGGTGAAATGTGTAATCTTCTGACCATCTATCTTTAATATTCGGAAGAGGTACGTGCACCCAAGAATAGTTTTCCGGTGAATTCCTCAAATCAAAATTTAACCTTATAGATTCACACGATATGGAATATAGCAACTCACCACGATGATAGATACCTCTAAAACCATCGATTGTGACCTCCCAAACATACTCTCGACTTTCGATCGTGAATGAGATAATGGCTATGTAACGTGTTGGTGGGCTACTAGGTAACATCATATACATCGTGGCCAAGCTGAAAGATATGAAAAGTATTACAACAACCAGAAGTATTAGTATCGGTACGTGGGTTTTTTTCTTTTCTCTCGAACCATTTTTTTCTATGTTTTTGTCCCCCTAATAACTATATATTATATATACGTGTGTTGTGCCAATTTTTTATTACTGATCTGGGGTGTGGATGCAGTGTCAGGATATATAAAAATAATGTCGTTTTGTGCGGCCACATATCCTTTGTCGAAGGCGTATCCGAGCGAATACGGTGTGTTGTGTATAGAGCCCAGAC
>JAFDTY010000056.1 GCA_019594055.1 Candidatus Haladaptatiplasma halalkaliphilum
GACTGTAAGTATACCAAACGTGGAAGCAAGTGCAAGCGGAATAAACGAACACAATAAGTATTATTGGAACAGGTCCATAACTACCACAGTGCAGGTGCACAGGACTGATTCTGCATGGAGTGTTCCGTATAGTAATAATGTAGTAGACGGCGTGTACCCCCATCACAGCTGGGGCGAATTGCGGATGTGGACAAGACCGTTGTATGCAAATCCCTCAGGTGTCGGCTTTGATCGGGGGCAGATCGGTTCCGTACGGCTGTTCGCCCAGATTGACACCCCACGTCAAATAACAGGGGGTACCAGCCATCGAGTATTGAACGTGCGACTACTATTCTTTGTGTACTCGCCCAACGGATACGAGTTTCCATACGGGCTTGGCGGGTTCACCACCGAATACTCCACCAGAGTCAATCATGAGATATTGCAATCCGTAGCTGGAGGTTCGTGGGACACGGAGCTTGGCGGAGTAAACGTAGGTGCACAGGATCAGTGTGATGCGATGTTGGATTTCATGGAAACCACCATGAAATATGCCATCAGTCATATCGGGGGCAACCACATTGTCTTTGTAATTGACGCTTTACAATTTTTCCATCGCCACACGCCCGAACGACCGTCTTGGCAAGTGTCGGAAACCTGGCGAGCAGGTAGACCCCAGGTAATGTATGCAGAAGATGATGGCTCCTACGACGGGAGATACATGATATTTTGGGACAAAGTACGGATAAGACTTCCTTTAGTCGACGAACATCAAGTAGAAAACACATTCCTTAACGTTAGGGTAGATGGTCTCGCGCAAGGTTTCTTTAGTCACCAGGTCGATTATTCGCATACTTCCTGGACGATACACTTTAAGCCTACGGATAACCTTGAAGACCAACCCGGTGGTGGAGGCGGTTGGACACCAGGCCCAGGGGATCCGATCATGTTAGGGAACGGTTCATGAAAAATAACGTCAGAGAGCAACAATCGACGAACCGTTCGAACATAACCCGTGCAAACAAACCCTTTCCCCTTTCATCTTTTATGAAAGGCCCGATAAACGTTTTACAGAGTAACGAAATATATTAGGTGGATACGCATGACAGAAATGAAAAATAAAACACGATTCGCTTTCACCGTGATAGTCATATCGCTGTTGATAGCCGCACCGGTGGCGGTATCGCAGGGAAACCATGATGCAGAAGTATCGGGCTCGAGAGAAAATTCGACCCATCACGAGCGCAACGTTCTGTTTGAGAACGATTACGAGGAACGGGGACCGATATTCATAAACGGCAATGACGACTTTGCTGCTCAAGCGGAGGTAGAGGGCTGGCCTGGTGACGGAACCGAGGGAAACCCATACGTGATCGAAGGTTATAAGATAGATGGTGGTGAAGAACATTCGATCCGTGTAATAAACACTGATTATCATTTAATCATCAGAGGAAATCTTATAACGGGTGGGGAAAGTGGCATTTGGGCAGGCAATTTAACAAACGGGCACATAATAAACAACAGTGTTATAGGTGCAAGATGGGGTATACGCAGTCGAGTTACGTTCAATATTACCATCGAGAACAATTATGTTAGCTCGTGTCAACAATGGGGGTCAGAGATATCAGGGTCTATCGGAACAATTTTCAGAAACAACACGCTGTTAAATAACAGTGCTGGTGTTTATGCTAGTTCCACTATCAATAATTTGATCGTGGGAAATATTGTCAACAACAGGGTCACAGGAATAAAATTACACCAAACGGATAATAGTCTGGTAATGGGGAATCGGTTGTACGGCCACGAATACTGCGGTATCGAATTTTACAGAGCCAGGAGCAATACGGTCAAAAACAATACCATATTCGGTAATGATATCTTCGGTCTCACCGTGGGTGTAGAACCCGGCGGAGGATCATCTTCGTGGAACAATGTGATATACAACAACGACTTCATCGAAAACGGTCAACACGTGGACAACAGAGGCATGAACTATTACTACAATGAATCGGAATCACTCGGTAATTACTGGTCGGACTACGAGGAGAAGTATCCGGACGCCCAGGAGATCAACGGTATCTGGGATACGCCTTATGAAGGTGACGAAACCGTTCCCTTTGTTGACGAATATCCCCAGGTCCATCCCAGGGTACCTTACATACGTATAGTACATCCGGAAGACGGAGCGGTGATAGATGAACCCGAACTGACGGTTAGCTGGACAGGTAGATACAGATACCTGGAAGAGTTGGAATACGAAGTAAGACTGGGTCACGGGCCCTGGTATCACGTGGGGGGTGATACGGAGTACCAGCTAACGTTTTCAAACCCCGGTGAATATCGCGTCGAGGTCAGGGCTACGAATGCCATATCAGAGCCAACGGTGGGCGGCATAGTCGATTTCACGGTTGATATAGAAGCCGACATTAACGTGAAAGAATTTTCGGTATCACCTTCCGAAGGTACAGAGCCTCTGGAGGTCAGCATAACGGCGCTCCTGGAAAACGTCGGCGACGCGGATGGTAACATCACACTGTACATCGGCACCGAGGCGTTCCGTACCTGGACGGTTACCGTCGGCGAAACAGTCCAGGTGAACGAGAGTTACTTGTTCGATGTACCCGGTACGTACACGATAGAGCTGGGTGGTTCGAGTGCAGTGATAACAGTTACCGCTAGAGTTCCCGATATACGCGTGAATAATTTTTCGGTAGTACCTTCCATCGGCGTGGTACCCCTCGAAGTTAACATAACGGCGCTCCTGGAAAACGTCGGCGACGCGGATGGTAACATCACACTGTACATCGATACCGAGGCGTTCCGTACCTGGACGGTTACCGTCGGCGAAACAGTCCAGGTGAATGAGAGTTACGTGTTCGATGTACCCGGTACGTACACGATAGAGCTGGGTGGTTCGAGTGCAGATATAACAGTTGCCACCGGAGTTCCCGACATACGCGTGAATAATTTTTCGGTAGTACCTTCCATCGGCGTGGTACCCCTCGAAGTTAACATAAGTGCGCTCCTGAAAAACGCCGGCGATGCGGATGGTAACATCACACTGTACATCGATACCGAGGCGTTCCGTACCTGGACCATTGCCCCGGGTGAGACCGTTTACCTCGAAGAGAGTTACATATTCAATGAAGGCGGCAGTTACTCGATAGTCCTGGGTGATGAAAACATGCTGGTAGTTGTTGACGAGAAGCCGGACGACACGGGTATAAACACAACACTTCTGCTCGTAATTGTGTTCGCAATCATCTTGGTAGTGTCGGTGTTGATAATATCATACTATATACGCACCAAACGTGAAGATCGGATATAGAAAAACGACAGTTTGGGACACGGCAAAGATGGTATCTGTTATCGATCAGGGGCTGTATCGTAACAGGGCATGAGCACAACCAACAACATTTTTGTTGTACAACAACGCTGTTTAAAAAAGCCTTCTTTGCAGTTTCAGCTCGGGATAGTCCACCCTCTCAAGTGCTTCGGGGGTGTTGCCGTGTCGTGCCACGGGCCACCCCTCCATCTCCTCCTGGGGATACGGTCCCAGCATACTCACGATATCGCCCTCGGACAGCCCCTCACTTAACCATCCACCCTCCATAGAAGGTTCGAGTATCACCGGCATCCGTTTCTTAGTGTTGTGTATCTCGGCCACCAGCGGGTTGGCTTCTGTGGTTATTATGGAAAAGGTATCATGACCTTCCCACCGGTCCCATATACCCGCCATGCCGAAGGCCTCGCCGCTCTTCAACCGCAGGTAGTACGGGTACCTTCGTCCGCCCCGGTGGTGCCATTCGAAGAATCCGTCGGCGATCACCAGGCATCTTCTCTTACGTACGGGAACCCTGAAGGACGGTGTCTCGAATATGTCCTCGGCCCTGGCGTTGAAGGTCATCTTCCTTATGGTTTCCGCCTTCTCTACCCCCCTGACCCAGAAGGGTATCAATCCCCAGGTGAGAAATCGTATGCTGCCCGCCTCCGTGATGACCGGCATGGAGGGGAAGTCCAGGGCAAATGCGTTGTATATCCTTGAGAAATGTTCACCGTCGGTGAACTCCGCCTCGAACCGTTCTTCTATCTCTTCGGGTTCCTTGGTGACCGAGTAATTGAAGCACATATTTACCCGCAGCAGCAGTCGCAGGTCAGGCTTTTGATAAGGCGTTCGGCCTTCTCATCGCCGTGCCGTTCTCTGTAGGCGAGGATACCAGCCCGTATCACCGCGTTGATGGGTCCCTCGTCGGGGTCGTACCTTTCCATGAAGTCGATGCACGGGAAATCATCGCACTGGCCGCAGTGTTCCACGCCCCTTTTCTCCGCACATATGTAGGTCTCGCAGTCGCCCCAGAAGGGTTTGCCTGCCACTTCCTTACAACCGGCGCAGGCCGGTTCCCTCTCTCCTTGGAACCAGTCACAATCGTCGCATACTATACCGCAGGGTGAGAATATTTTTACCATGTACCGTCGAGTGGAATTCAGGGTATATAATCCTTTACATCTCGTAAGGTACGGATCTTCTGAAAGGGCGTGCCGCCTTATATCGACTCCTCAATTTCCCGGCCGACCACCAATTTTTTCCGGTTAGGCCAATCCTCGGCTCTCTGGATGATTATCATGTTTTCCCTGACCCTCACATATATCTCGTCACCGATACTCAATCCTGCCGCGTTCAATTCATCCTCGTTAAGGCTGATGTGGGCGTTGTGATACTGGCCATCCGAACCTTTTGCTCCGCTGGGACTCAGGGTCTTTTTTCGTACCATGGTTTTTCCCAGGCAATCGGACAGACCTTCGATTATATAATCATTGTGCATGTGAAGAATGATGCCTCATAATGGGCCAAAGCCCCCACGCTTATGTTATAATTAACCAAAACTTAAGTTATACATAACTTATATATAACATAAGAACATTGGTTTTGGGGATGAGGTCCCGCTACGATTCCTGGGCAGACAGATTACGAGCGATGAAATGGAAGATACTGGCACTCTCTCTCATATTACTTCTGATAGTTTTCATGGTCAACAACGAGCTCGGGGAAAGACGTGAAGTGATCAGGATATCCGGCGCCTACGCACTATATCCCATGATGACCATATGGATAGAGGAGTATCAGAAAGTGAACCCCGATGTGGTCATAGACATATCGGGAGGTGGCGCGGGCAAGGGGATGGTGGATGCCCTCACCCGGATGTCGGACATAGGCATGGTTTCCAGGGACATATACCCCGTGGAGGTGGAGCAGGGGGCATTCTATATCGCAGTTTGCAAGGATGCGGTGGTACCGACCATCAACTCCAGGAATCCGGTGATCGACCAGCTACGGGAGCAGGGGGTTACCAGGGCGGAATTCGAGGATATATTCATAACCGGTAGGATGGAGACATGGGGACAGCTGGTGGGTGATCCCACAAACACCAACCGGATAAGGGTCTATACCAGGGCGGATTCCTGCGGTGCCGCATATTCCTGGGCGGCCTACCTGGGGGATTACACACAGAGTGACCTCACCGGTGAGCATACCACGGGGATCAACTTCGACCCCGGGCTGGCCGATGCCGTGATTAACGACATCCACGGGATCGGATACAACAACATCAACTTCGTTTACGATATGAGAACGGGCCTTCCCCTGGACGGCCTTGCAGTGGTCCCCATCGACCTGGATGAGAACGGGAGGCTGGACCCGTGGGAGGATTTTTACCATACACGAGATGACATGCTGGAGGGGATATCCGCCGGCCACTACCCTTCTCCTCCGGCAAGGGAGTTGTATCTGGTTACAAGGGACGAGTTCTCCGGGCCGTCCAGGGATTTCGTGATCTGGATACTCACAGAGGGCCAGTTGTACGTGGGTCAGGGTGGCTATGTTCCCCTATCCACGGAGACCATTGACGAGCAGTTGATCAAATTAGGACACCCGGCGGGAGGACCGTCATGATCTCCAAAAAAGGCTGGGACCGCATATACGAAAGATTGCTCACCGTGCCGAGTTTGATAGTCGTGTCGGTTTTCATATCCATGTTCGCTTTCCTCATCTATCGGTCTCTACCGATACTTGAAAGCAAGAGTCTGGGGCATATCCTCCTATCCTCCCGGTGGAACCCGGACAGGGGAAGTTTCGGCCTTTTTCCCATGATAATCGGGACGATCCTGGTCACCGTGATAGCCATGGTGATAGCGGTGCCCATATCCATTTTCAGCGCCATCTACATATCGGAATACGCTCCCCGAAGTGTGAAATCCACCATAAAGTCCATAATAGATGTGCTGGCCGGGATCCCATCGGTTGTTTACGGGATGTGTGCCATACTGGTGCTCGTACCCCTGGTCAGTGACCATGTGGGCCCGTTTTTCGGGGTCGATACAACTGGTTACTCCGTGCTCACCGCGGGAATCACCCTTTCCGTCATGATATTTCCCATAATAATCTCCATCTGTGTGGAAGCCTTTCAATCGGTTCCACTGACCCTGAGGGAAGCCTCCCTCACACTGGGTGCCACCAAGTGGGAGACCGTGAAGTACGTGGTTTTCCGTAAAGCGTCACCCAGCGTGTACTCATCCATACTCCTCGGGTTCGGAAGGGCTTTTGGTGAGACCATGGCCGTGGCCATGGTGATAGGAAATCTCCCCTTCGTGCCAAGGTCCGTTTTCAGCCCCGCCACCACCATCCCGGCCATCATCGCAACTACCTACGGGGAGATGATGTCACTACCCCTGTTCGATTCGGCCATAATGTTCTCCGCGCTGCTGCTGCTTATCATAGTTGTTATCTTCAACATACTGGCTAAGGTGGTCATCATGAAATATAGCAGGTGAATGAGATGAACAAAAGAAAGTTGGAAGAAAAAATATTCAAGATCATCATGGTGCTTTCACTGTGTGTTGTTATGGGTGCGCTGTTTTCTATCCTGGGGATAATCTTCGTGAAGGGAGTCGCCTCCCTGAGCATCGACATGGTCACTCAGACGCCCACCGGGGGATATTACCTGGGGGGCGGAGGGGGTATCTTGAATGCCATAGTGGGCTCACTTTATCTGGCGGCGGGGGGTACGCTGCTCGCGTTCTTTATTAGCCTGGGTGTTGCCCTTTACCTGCAGAAGGAATTCGCCCCGTCGAAGGTGTCCCATACCATACGTTTTATGCTGGATGTCATGTGGGGCATCCCCCCTGTTGTTTACGGTGTTTTCTGTTTCATAATCATGATCTTCCTGGGCATAGGGACCTCCCTGCTGGGGGGCATAATCGCCCTGACACTCATTGAGATACCCATCATGACCAGGATGATGGACGAAAGCATATCCAACGTCCCTGTGGAACTCAAGGAGGCATCGTATTCACTGGGCAGTTCCAAGTTGGATACCGCCCTCTACATTACCCCCAGGCAGGCACTCCCGGGGATAATATCCGGGGTGCTGATAGCCTTCGGGAGGGCTGTGGGTACCGCTGCACCCCTGCTCTATACCACGGGTACCAGTAATCACATACCTTCCTCTCTCTTCGATTCCGCTCACTCCCTGCCGGTCATGATCTTCGAGCTCACAACCTCCCCCATACCCGAGGTCCGTGACAGGGCCTATGCGGCGGCCTTCATACTGTTGAGCATAGTTCTGGTGGTGAATCTGATCTCCAGGAAGTTGACCAAGAAGGTGGGTGCCTACGTGATAAGATGAGGTGTTCATATGACAGATAACAAAGAAAACAGGATAGTTACAAAGGACCTCAATGTTTGGATCGGCAAGAACCATATTCTGAAGGATGTTAACATCGGGATCCCGCCCCGGGGGATAACGGTTATACTGGGTCCGTCCGGATGCGGAAAAACCACCCTGCTCAAGACCTTCAACCGGCTGATCGATCTCGTCGATGGTGTCAAGGTAAGGGGTACCGTACTCCTGGACGGGACGGACGTTTACCATAACACACAGGATATAGAGGGTGTCCGCAAAAAGATGGGGCTACTCTGTCAAAGGCCAACCCCCCTCCCCATGTCAATCTACGATAACGTCATCTACGGCCTATGGGTTCACGGGGAGCGCAGCAGAAAGGCACTGGACAGGAAGGCCGAGATCTACCTAAAAAAGGTGGGATTGTGGGCGGAAGTCCATGACCGGCTGACGGATCCGGCCACCAAACTTTCCCTGGGGCAGCAGCAGCGTCTCTGCCTGGCAAGGGGCCTTGCAGTGGAACCGGAGGTTATACTGTGCGACGAACCTACATCGGCCCTGGACCCCACCTCATCTCGGAAGATCGAGAACATGCTCAGGGAACTGAAGAGCGTTTACACCATCGTGCTGGTGACCCACACCCTGCGTCTGGCAGAACTTCTAGCGGACCACGTGATATTCATCTACGGCGGCAGGGTAGTTGAGCAGGGGGACGCTGACCAGGTATTCAACAATCCCACCAAGAAGCTGACCAAGGCCTTCATGGTAGGGGAGATAAGTTGAGGCCTTTCTCGAATCCAAGGTCCCTGCAGTGTCAACCCCGTGATGTACAATATGTTTAAATACCTCCGAAATCGTTTTTGAAAAACAGTGGTTTTAATGAGATCTACTAAAAATGCGTGTAGCGAATGGTCCGTGAAGAACGGCAAGAGATATTTTACCGTAACGGTTATTGCCCTACTTCTCGTATCGATGTTTTCAAGCCTGGCAACATCCGAATCAAAGGTGGATATGTTGTTCGTCAAGGACACTTCCAAACCAAACGGTTATGAGGAAAAGGCTCCCGATGACCAATTAAACAAGGTAGTGATACAACCCGGTCCCACGGTGGGCAAGGATGCGTATATAACCAATTACGGCGGTTATGATAATTATAACTACGGCGCGGATCCGTATCTGATATCGGGCAACTACATGACAACGGAATACCGTTCATTGATTCAATTCCACTTACCCGGCACCACCGCCTCTCTTCAGACCGCAACTTTATCGCTGTATCAGCAAGGACACTCCGGTGCATCCACCACCACCGTCAGGGCGGTGCAACACCAATGGGTGGAAGGTACGGGCGCGTATGTCGGAGAGCCGGACATGGCCGTAAACTGGCTACACAGAATGGATGGCCTGTCTTGGAACAGCCCGGGAGGGGATTACCACCCTTCACCCTTTTCCCACAGAACGTGTACGGTGGACGGCCTATGGTACTCTTGGGATGTAACAGACATAGTCGAGGACTGGATGACGGGTAGACGGGAGAATCACGGCTTCATGCTGATGCCCGTATATTCCGCCGAAAACGATTGGTCCAGGTTCTACTCCAGTGACGCCGCCGACCCCGCCCTTCATCCGAAGCTCACACTCTACTACGGCACGGAGATCACATCTACCGTTCCCCCACAGGAGTTGGAGTTCAACGGCCCACCCGTACTCGTAAATCTCACCGGTCGGGGTCAAGGTTCCATAGACAGCGTTTCCAGGGAGAATTCCAACCAAATTCAATTCATGCCCTTCTGGGGTGGTTCACTCGATGAGATACGCTATCAGAATCTTTATACTGCTGAAGAAGTCGGCCCCGGCGGCCTGATAACCAGACTCTCCTTCCGCCGTCCTGATCCCAACGTTCACACCACCGGCGTGTTTTATGACCTCAAGATATCCTTGGCCCATACCCGATCGAATGCGATAACAGGGACCTTTGCGGACAATTACGAAGGATACCTGATAGAGGTGTTCAAACAACCAAAGGTGGAATTGGGCTCTTCCAACGACGACCCGTGGTTCCACTTCGACCTTACCGGCGATTTCGTTTATGACGGAAACCGGAACCTCATACTGGACATTCAGTGGATAGGTGACGAAGGCACCAGTGTGCCAGTATGGGCCAACAATGCAAATCCCACACATCGCAGAGCCTACGCTTACGATGTGACCCAGGAGACCGGGTCCACAGACCTAACCTCCATAATAGCCGTGTTCCGCAAGGAAGTTTCACCGTCCAGTGTTATCGATCATCACCCGGGTACCTCGTTATGGCCTTTGGCTCCCTCCCAGGGCGAGATGAGATACCAGATGTTGTACCGGCAGGACCTGATGGGCAGGTCGGGCACCATCGACAGGATAGCCTTACAGTATCGCTGGGATGTACCGTTCACAGCCAACTTCGAAAACTTCAGTATACGGCTGGCCCACACCACCAAGGACGACCTCGACCCCGAGTTCGAAACCAATCCCTCCGGACCGTGGGTTGAAGTCATGAAAAAAGGGTTCTACTCCATCCGGCCCACCACCCTGTACCAGTGGATAGTGATAGATGTAAGAGACACATTTTACTACAACAACGTTGACAATCTCCTGTTGGAGATAAGGTTCAAGGGTGCGTCGGGGACGGACATACGTACCACCGTCGGAGCGGGGGGTTATGCGTGTGCCGTTTACAATAATTCGTACGACGCCTCAGCGGGGACCATATCCTACGCCCAGCACAATATCCAGTTGGTTTTTGCGGACAGCGACGAATTGAGCTGGTCGGTCCAGAGCATGGCTCCCGACTTGTTCGACGCCGAGATAGTGGGAAACCACCTGGTGATCACACCCGTACCCCATGCCCAGGGCAGGGGTACCGTGGCACTGACTTTGATGAACTCGGAAAACAGTATGGTGACCCGGGATGTACCCGTATCCATAAGGTTGAAAGACACCTGGATAACCAACGAGGCAAGTCGTGAATATTCCAACTGGGGAGGCGACCATCACCTGTGGGTGGGAAGAAACACCGCCGGAAATGAAAGGCGTTCCCTGGTGGAGTTCGAGCTGCCTGCCCACGGGGAAGCCGAATTGTTGTCTGCCACCCTTTCCATGACCACATCACATATGGAGGGCTCGCCCATCGATGTTGTCGCCTACGGGGTATCAGAACCGTGGCGTGAAGGTACCTCCATGGGGCTGGGAGACGCACCCGTAAACTGGCATCAACGTGAATGGAACATAGGTGATTATGTCTACTTCAACGATTTCGAGGACGACGACGGTGGCGCCGTAGCCACAAACGATTGGGAATACGGTATACCCACGGCCCCGTCCTTTTTGGGCGCCCGCAGCGGCGTCAACGTATGGGCTACCATACTCGATGGCCATCATAACGACCTGGGGGACTTCAGTTACCTTACCTTCCCGGATATGGAGCTGCCCGATGTGCCGGGCCTTTGCCTGGAATGGTGGCAGTACTACGAGGTCTTCGCCCCCTTCGATTACGGTGAAATATTGATCGACGGCGATCTGGTGTACGAGTTGACAGGTTCCGGTGAAATCCTATCCCACGACTGGATGAAGGAAACCATCGACATATCCACCTATGCTGGTCAAACGGTGGACATAACCTTCAGCTTCTATTCCACCATCGTCGTGAGCCGGCACGGATGGTATATCGACGACCTCGCCATAAGGGTGTCGGATCCTCCGGTTCCATGGAGTACGGCCGGTGGCGCCTATCATGCCGCGGAGTCATCCTCGGTAACAGTTTCAACCATCGGTGCGCGTTATACCTGGGACATAACCTCCATGGTACAGAACTGGCTGGACGGCACCTGGGAAAACAACGGTATAATACTCATGGGTGATAACATGCCCGCCGGGACGAACCGGGTGGTTTTCTATTCCAGCGATCATGGGGGCGATACGATGTACTGGCCCAAGGTGACCCTATTGTTCGGACCCGAAAGGGTTCCCGGTCAGGTTATGTACGAGAACGAGCCGACCCGGACCATACCGCTGGATCCCTTCTACGGGGTGAAGGAGGGGATATCCGGCGAGAGCAATTCCTCAACAGGTTATCCGTTCTTTGGCGCCGCAGAGAACGAATGCCGCATGCAAACTGTTTACACCCCCGAACAGGTGGGAGCCGGTGGCGAGATCAAACGTATATCGTTCCTGAGGACTCCCGCCATGAATGTCGGTGTATTCAACAACCTTAGGATACTCCTGGCACATACCGAATTGGACGTATTGACCACCACATTCGCCAATAACTATCAGGGTTACCTGGTGGAGGTATTTGCCGTGGATTCCTACGATACCACCTCTCCCGATAACGACCCGTGGATATATTTCGAACTGAAGGGCGATTTCGTGTACGACGGTTCCCGCAACCTGCTGGTGGAACTCCGATGGCAGGGAGACAATGGGAACACGGTATTAATCGAATCCACATATGAAGCCGGTGTATACACAAATGTGTTCTCATGGGACCTCTCCAGCCCCACAGGAACCCTCAGTGAATACCTGCACCTCACCAGGTTCGAAACAAGGGTCAGGGACAGCGGTGTTGTGGATCAAGGGAGGAACGCCAATTACTGGCCCTTCGCACCGGAAGAGGAGCCATGGATCCGAGCTCAATTACTCTACAAGAGTGACATGATCAGCGCCTCCGGGGTCATAGAACAGATACGCTTCCAGGCACAGCGGTTAAACCCTGAATGGGCAGTCGTGGAGAATCTGGTGATAAAGATGGCTCACACCCAGCACGAATCCCTGACCATGGATTTCGATGCCCATAATATTGATCCGTGGGTGGAGGTCATGAACAGGACGACGTTCAACGTATCCTCGGCCGGAGGATATCGGTGGATAGTTTTTGATATAGACCCTGTTTTCACATACAACGGCAATGACCATCTCTTGATAGATATCATATGGGTAGGCGGTTACGGTTTGAATAGCGACGGCGTATCTCTTGCGGTAGATTACGGTACACCATACAACTGCAGGCTCGTAGAATCACCCACTTATCATGTTGCTGATGACACTTTTTACAACCTACAGATATTATTTACAGACAATCCGCAGTGGGATGCCACAAGCTCCGATCCCGGTCTGTTCACCGTCATGATATCCGGCGGTAGCAACCTGGAAATAACACCCCAAACCGATCAGTTCGGAGTGGGTTATATCGATCTCAGGATGCTGAACAGCAACGGCTATCCGGTACATCAACAGGATGTGATGGTCACCATCATCGAAGTGAACGAGGCGCCGAACCCGCCTTCCGATCCTACGCCTGCGGACGAGGCAGTTGGCGTTAGCACATCCCCGCTCCTTTCCGTGACGGTATCGGATCCCGACGGGGATATTATGGACGTTATCTTCTATGACGCTTCTGACCACAGCGTGATAGGCACCGACAGCGGCGTAGCCAGCGGCTCCACGGCTTCCGTGACATGGTCCGGTCTTGCCGCGGGTACGGCGTACGAATGGTATGCCGTGGCCGATGACGGCAGTGAAACCACCCCGTCACCCACCTGGAGCTTCACCACGAACGCCCCACCGGACGCACCTTTCGACCCGTCACCCGCAGACGGGGCAGTCGGCGTTAGCACGTCGCCTTCACTTTCCGTGACGGTATCGGATCCCGAAGGCGATATCATGATCGTGAGGTTCTACGACGCCTCGGACGATAGCCTGATCGATACGGTAATTGATGTGGCCAGCGGCTCTACGGCTTCCGTGACGTGGTCCGGTCTTACCACGGATACGGTGTACGAATGGTATGCCATGGCCGATGACGGCCAGGATACTGCGCAGTCGCCCACCTGGAGTTTCACTACGTTACCTCCGAACACCGC
>JAFDTY010000009.1 GCA_019594055.1 Candidatus Haladaptatiplasma halalkaliphilum
CCCAAAGTTTGAACCCCCATTTATTATATAATACATTGTTTTCAAATCGACCGTTGTGTACATTCTTCAGATAAAAACCGGAGTTTTGTAAAGCGGTTTCATCGTTGCCACTCGCATTATGCACGTAGCACCGCCGCACCACGAAATACCTCGTAGTATTTCCCACGTATATCCCGTAGCCATATCCGGTACCGTCGATCTCATACCCATCGATTACGTACGGATTCCCCTCGCTTCCATCCCCCGGCCAGCCCTCGGCAGCCGCCTGCTCTGCGAAGTCGTCGTTCCCGTCGATACGGATAGGCGCACGGACGATGTAGTCGTTCTCTTCGGTATCCACGTCTTCCGCATGTACGAGTGCCGGGGCGACCGCGGTGAGCAACAGTATGAGTACTACGGGGGTTACGAACATTAAGGTTGTCCTGGTGTTCTCACCTTTCATCTTGTTCACCATCGGCATTCAATTAATACACCCCATCGTGCAGCACCATATAACCTTTACCATAATATTGACTAAAACGCTGTGGCCGTATATCGCTAGTCCCAAGGTCACTTGAGGGATTTACCGTAAAACTCCCACATATCGGTGTGTGGTCCTCCCCATAGAAGTCAGTGGTCCACTATCCAGTACACCACCTGGCTTGCACCGTTATAGATCCAGTAGCCGTTACCGGGTTCGAAGATGAAGTTTGCCGGATCGTAGTCGTAGGCTACATCGTACCCCGCTGTTCCGTCGAAGTATCCGACCACGGTTACTTCAACCGGTAATCCGTGATTACCGGCACTCTCGCTGGGCAGTCCGACCATGTTCCAGCCGGGTACCAGTGATATCCACGTACGGTAAGGCTTGTAACCGGTGACCGTGAGGTTCGCAGGGGAGGTAACGTTGATCCATATGCCAATGCGATGGTCCCACGTACACAATCCATTGAAACGGTCCGGACGACCGGGGACGTGACTCCTCCACTCGTCGGCCTCGGCATCGAAGTACATGACCTTATCGTAATCGCCCGGCAAACCATCCTCCGGATGGTCCAGTATGTCCGTAAGAGTTCTTTCTCCCGGGACAACGGGTACGGAGATAAAATTCCAGCCGCTATCCAACGATACCGTATGGGTATGACACCGCCTGCCCATGTTGTAGGTGCCCCAGATATAGTAACGGAAGGGGTTGTAATGCAGGTACAGAAAGCCGTAATTTTCAGGAGAGATAAGATAACCCTCGGTATCTATCCTGAAATGTTTGAAAGTACCGTTATCGTTGAAAAATACATTGGAGAACATGAAGGCTTCTATGTGGGAATGGTCCCTGCCCGTGGTGTTGTACAGAGTGCGAGCATGAATGTATGTGATGAGCATACCGGAGCCTCCGTTGTTGGTGTCTATGGCCGTCCTTACCGTCAAGTGCCTCTCTATGTATTCCGTGTAATTCCCTATGGAAGAACTCACGTTCTTCCAGTTAAGGTAGCTGTTAACGTTCGCCAGTTCCGATGCGGTGAGGGCCGCATAATGCATTGCCCTCCTACGATGGGGGTTTGGCTCGTCGTAGTAGCTGAAATACGCCCACGTACCCCTGGATTCGCCGGAATCGATCTGGTCGTTCAGTATGTAATCCACCGAGGTGTATATGTGGGGTAACAGACGTCCGTCACCCAGATAGGAACTGTTCAGGTTCTCATCGAAATACGCCTGTACCAGTAATCTTGCAAGCTGTATGTATCCGTTGACGAACACGAACGGAAAGTTTTTGCTGGTGCCTTTCTCGCCGCCCTCACCCTGGTTCGGCAGGGTCGATTCCCAGGGCAGAGTGTAGTTGACCCCACCGTGATACGTGATGTTCACCATGGCCACCCGGTTGAGCAAGAAATCTATCACGTGGTCGTAGAACTCCCTGTAACTCTCGTTACCCGTGTAAAGATAGGCCTGTTGGAGCGCAAGGGCCGAGCGCACGTTCTGATGCGTGGTCCATTCATGGTAGTTGGTGGCATAATTGCCCCTAACCAGATATTCCGTGCTCCGGTTGAACAGACCGTACTGGTCCCTGAAGCTAAGTGCATAGGCGATCTGCTTCTCGCCCCTTTCAAGGTAACTCCCGTTGCCGGTGACATGATGTGTGCCGAGATACCCCAAGCCTATCTCCATTAGCACGTCCGGGAGCCAGTTACTGTATATTGTGTAATGACCGTCACCGTCCTCGTTGGCCACCCCGTACTCGGCCATCATCAATGCCATGGCCATATGATCCTCGTATTCCACCACCGTCTCGTTGTAGTAACCCGCGAAGAACACCGATGACCATGCCTTGAGATTATCGGCACACAAGGAGTGGTGATGGTCGATCTCCCCCCGTATCTTATCGTATCCACTCACATCCGGCACCCAGTCCAACGTAAAGGTCGTCTCGTTCCCGGGCTCCATGTGTATCTCCACAACATCCAGGATTATATCTCCGTAGTAAAAGGTAAGGTTGCCGGTATAGTTAGAGGTAAGATGGTTGTGCACCGTTGCACCCAGGGTGATGTTATGAGGCTCCCAGTCGTTGTTCACAGGCACAAAAGAGATGGGATCCGCCGATACGTTCGAGACGAAAACGTCTCCATGGACGGATAGGTTAGCGGATAGATAATTGTAGGACGACGGGGAGAAATAAACGGTCCTGTTACGCACATTCAATGCGTACAGTCTATGGGTGGAACCCGTGGACCCGTAAGTCATCCAGATGGGTGCTATGTTACGGAGGCGGCCTTGGCCGTCGGTGGCATATTCGTGGGTTTCACCGGTATCGATACACTGTATCTCAACGGGTTCGTCACCCACAGGCCCGTCCTGGTCGAACAAGTAAAAATCCTGTATGTAGGCAACATGCAATGCACCGGTAACATCCCAGTCCTGGAAGGTTGAATTCGTCACCGTCAGGTCACCGGTGTTACCCACGTTGAAGTCGACACCGCGATTACCGTAAAAAGTTGAATTTTGCAACTTCGCCCGGCTATATGTTCCGGACATCACGAGGCCCCTATCGGCCATGGCCTTTACCGTCAAGTTGTTGAGCACGGATGAATCCATGTCTCCCGAGCTGTGGAATACGAGGCCGTTACGCCCATTCGACAGTACGGTATCGGTCATATTCAATCGACCCCCGTAAACCTCGAAGCCCCTTCTTCCCACAGTGTTATCGTATCCCAACCCCATTATATGGCTACGGGTGATACCCGTATATCCTCCATCCTCCATCACCAGGGCATAGCGATTATCACTCTCCCACCAGTACTTTTCCTCGGGTATTCCATGGAGTACGGAGCGTGTTATGTTCAGACTACCTGTGGAATCAACCCGCAGTGTCTTCCCATGACCCATGTACAGCGTTTCATCCATCACGTCCAGGTAACCTTCGATGTTCATGTTGGCGTAACAAAAGGTGGTTTCGTTGGTGGCATCGTGATATATTACTTCTTCTTGGTTTACATCCTGGGCTACGGACATCAATGTATTGCCGATACCGGATACGTGTATGGTATCGGTGTCCGGATCGTAATAGGCGGACGTAGGTAAGGGGTCATCAGCGGGAATGGGTATGATACCGGGGATAGGGGTGATCAGGAAGAGGACTACCACGGAAAAAACCGCACTTTTTCGCCAACGGTTCATGTTATATTCACCGTTGTTGAGGTATTTAAAGGCTGTGAGATGATATCCGTCAAAGTCCCAGAGCTGCTTTGAGTACGCCGAGGTCCTCCCTGGTGACGCCCTTTACCAGATACAGGATGATGAAGTAAGCGGCGATCGCGAAGGGTAACAGTGAAAGCATGCCTATGCCCAGGGGGATATAGAGTACGGCCGCCATCACGCCGCACGCCAGGTACGGTTTCCACAGTAAAGATAACCCCACGGGTTCCATGTAAGAGGTAACGGAGTGATAGTTGGCGAAAAAGTGGGTCATCTCGGCCAGAACTATGGCTGTTGCGGCCCCCACGGTTCCGTACCCTGGTATCAGCAGCACACCGGTGACTACCAGAACCATGGAGGCGACTATCAGATTCCTGGAAGAGGCAAGGGTCCTGTCACTGCCCCAGAGCACCATCTTCAGACTGCCGTTCATGAACAGAAAGGGGATGGCCCATACCATGGTCCTGAACACCGAAACCGTCTGGGAATATTCAACACGATAGATGATGCCCAGCATATCCTCGGCGACTATGAACAGGCCGATGGTCAGGGGTAATGAGATTATCAGTAGGTAACGGAGGGAATACTTGTAGGCGGTGTCCATTACGGATATGTCGGTCAATGAGAACTTTGAGAACACCGGATACAGCGCCCTGCCGAAGGAATAGGGTATCGCCCCGAAGAACACTATGATCTTCCAACTGGCACCGTAGATACCTGTTTCGAAGTCTCCCCGGATGACGGCGAGTAGAAGGATGATCACATGTCCGTAGAGCACGGAAACCATTATGAATAGTGTGAAGGGAGAAGCTTTTTTGAGCAGTGGCAGCCAGTCCGACACCCTGGGCCTGTTCACACCTCCCCTGAGCTTAAAGGTGTAAACCGAGAGAGATATGATCAGATTGACCGCGTATGATAGTAAAAGAAGGAACAGTATCCGTACCAGGTCGTACCCGAGGAGTATACCTGCTATACCCAGGGAAAGGAAGAGTATGCTCCAGAGTATGTTGGTCAGTGCGTGGAGCTCCATCCTCTCATGGGCCTGGAACATGGATATAAAAGAGCCCGACACCTTCTCCAGGATCAGCATCGTACCTGCAAGGAGCAGAATGGAAAGGGACATCCCCGTTGGTAGCCGGGCGAACATGACAGAATACAGAGCCGCAAGGATGCCAATGGTCGCGAGACCCAGCAGGGCCCTAATGGCCAGCATATTGCCCAAGATATCGGGACCCCGTGAAGGTTTACGTGAAACCTCCTTTACCGCCAGCTCGTCGAAGCCCCAGTCTGCCATAACGGCCACAACGTAGGATACCGCCATGGCAAAGTTGTAAATGCCGAAATTATCAGGTAGAAGGTAGTTGGCCAGGAGGATGACGAATACTGCCGTTAGTATCCTTGATACGAACATGGCCACCACGAGCCAGCTGGTGTTCCGGGCTACCTTCACAGAACGTCTCACCCTTATGGTTACATCGATAATTTATAAAAACTCTTCCGATAGACCGACCATCCATCCTGTGACGTCAATCTTATCCCTGAGTAATCTGCTTCGGGCAGACCGGTAAAATTCCGGGGGACGCTTAATGGATTCTTCCGCATGGAAAAGTGCCTGTTCCATGGAATCGACAGTGACCCCCAGACCGTACCGCTCCTCCTGGTCGTCCAGGTAACCTCTCCTGTCGCCCGAGATGTATATCCACGGGACCCCGAGAACCCCGGCTTCCGAAGCTGCGGTGGCGCCCTCGCCCACATAGAGGCGTGCGAAGGCGAGTACGTGGTGATAATGATGGGGAGGTATCCTCAAAGCCTGGCCTTTCAACTCGTCGGGTATATCGCCCTCGCAGTCCACAAAAACCTTTCCATGGACGGCAAGTCGGGCCACCATATCAACTTTATCCCTGTGACTAAGTACCGCTTCGCCTATCTGATGCGATGCGTCCAGGGTGGAAAAACGCACCACTATGTACTCCCCCGGCTCCACACCCAGGGGTTTCAGTTTACTTAGGTCGGGTCGAAAGCGGGAGGGATGCAGATATGCGAGTTCGTGATAGCCGGGATAGGGTCTGTGCTTATCCACGGGAACTTTCCCCCTGTAACAATCGGGGGTGGCCACCACGGTGGCCAGGGGAAATGTTATCAGGTTTGTCAACGTGGCATTCTCGGTATCCATGAAATCGATGGTAGGCACGCCCATGCATTTGCCCGCATGCACAGAGTAAAGGCCGCCTATGGACAGGGTGAGGTCGGGCTGGAATTTTCGTGCAGTGGCCATCAAACGCAGATC
Organism: Candidatus Haladaptatiplasma halalkaliphilum; assembly: GCA_019594055.1. Classification (GTDB taxonomy): domain Archaea; phylum Thermoplasmatota; class Thermoplasmata; order Halarchaeoplasmatales; family Halarchaeoplasmataceae; genus Haladaptatiplasma; species Haladaptatiplasma halalkaliphilum. The sequence goes on from JAFDTY010000009.1 coordinate 5,954, forward strand.
GTTCATCACCACACCCCACGCCTTGGCAGGTTGATTGGGATAGGTTTTGCCGAAGGTTTCGTATGGTATACGATACAGATCCAGCAACTTGGTCGTGATCTCCCTGAGCTTGACGCATACCATGCATTCGTGACCCCTACCCCTCATCTCCTTCATGTAGTGCCGGAAGAAGTGCACGTGTGCCGGGTGCCCCATTACGATAAGTACCTTCAAAATGCCACCGGATAGTACAGCACTTGACGGGGATATAAAATTACCCCTAGAACGCTGATATCCAAAAACAAGTTCCGGTTTCCACGAAATATTATATGTTTGTGTTTCCTGCGGTGTTTTATGATAGAGCCAGACGCCAAGGACCAAAGTAAATAGTATGGAAGGGGGAATAACAGATAAGAGCTGTACTGTATCCCATCAAAAAAATCCGTTTATGTAAACAAATCTAACAAGATACACGACTCATTTTCTACTTTTTTCCTATGTTAACAAGGTTATTTACCGGATGATAAAGCTCTAGATCATTTGACCATCCGCAAAAATTTTGATACGACCTCATCAACGACCGTAGACAGATCATTTTTTTCGCCAGGGTCCTTTTCAAGGTCGTATAGTTCGACTTCGTCACCTTCTTCATCGAAGATGAATTTGTAATTCTCAGTAACAAAACCGTATATGCCATAATCGAGGCTCTCGGGAGCACTTATCAGATTGATCCCCTTCTTCGTACAGCTTCTCCCGCCCGCATGTCTGGCCCTGAGCGGGATGATCCTTTCATCTTTTGCTTTATCGATTGTGTGACCCGAGCTGAGAATAAAGGATGGTATATCGCGTGTTTCCACAAGTTCATCATGTCTTCCATAGAATCCTTCTTTCTTTATAACCATGGGAATCTTCACCACCTCTTGGTACAGTTGAGACGGATGACCGAGGAAGCCATGCTCGCCGAAGCCCTCTCCGTGGTCCGAAGTTACTATTATATCTGTGTTATCCCACAGATTACTCTGCTTTAGGTATTCGAACAGATCCGAAATATTTTCATCCAGCCACCTTGCGGACTCCAGGTAAAGTACTTTTAATCGTTCGATTTTCCTCCTAGTCCCCTTTGAATCATCTGCTTCACTCTTCTTCCTAAAGTTATTCAATGCCGCTATGTCTGAAATAGAATATTTCGAAAAATCTCTTGGAGGTGTGTACGGGTAATGAGTATCCATGTAATGGATCCAGATGAAGAATGGCTCTTTGAGTTTGGAGATAAGATCCATCGAATCCTCCGTGACCACTTTCCCGCTCATAGATGATGTTACATCCTGCTTGAAGTACCACAGGTATATGTCTCTAAAATTTTGGAGGCTGTCGGGAAGCCTCTGCAGATATCTCCACAACTCTCCTTTTACCTCTCTGCCGGAGGTGCTGATGTAATCGTTGAAGTGGTCAAAACCTTTCTGATATCCCGAGAGTGACGAGATATATGGATTGCTGGCAACGATACCTGCGGTACGGTAACCTTGACCCCTTAGATATCCCGTTAGAGTGGGGTCCCTTATCCTGATCCGTTCTTTCATCGGGTCGTATTTAAGGCTGAATATACTGGGAAAAGAGAATGGGGTCGACGGACCGTTTGTGTATGCTCTGGTAAAGTATGCGTTCTTCTTGGCCAGTGACCATAGCTGTGGCATTTTAGGCAAAGTATCCCAACGCAGAGAATCTATGGTTATCAATACTATGTTGTGCCGTTTACCGTGTGTCTCCATTTGTTTCATTTACCGGAATACCTACTATCTATTAACCTTTATGAAACTTCTAAAAAAAACTCTATCTTTTTACCTGTTCCGAAGATACATCGTATTTTGTATGTACATGGAACACCTGTTCGGATCGGCGAACCGAGAGATCAGACTACGGGAGGGTATATCCAGTACTCCAGGATGTGCAGCACGGTACCGCTCATGTTTTTTTCTTCGTATTCTTTTACCACTTTACCACCAAGATGTTCCGGTATCTTCCTGCTGGGGTAGTTCTCCAGGGCAACGGGGTAGATCAGGTGTTCGTAGTCCAGATTCTTGTCCGCCCACTCTTTGAGTGCGGTGACGGCTTCCCTTCCGTAGGCTTTACCGTGAGATGCCTTTTTGAGCCATATGCCCAACTCGGGAGTGGTGGTATGGATATTGTGAATCGCGGCACAACCCAGGAATTCTTCCGTTCCCTTTCGGAGGACAACCGCCTGGAAGTTGCTACCGGCCTGGTTTTCCTTCATGGAGCTTTCGATGAAACGAGCGGTTTCTTCCATATCTTCCGGGGGTTTCGGATACAGGTATGTGGCTATCTCCCCGGTGAATTCTCTGTATATCTGTTCCTTGTAGTCCATGGTTATGGACCTGATGAGGAGGTTGTCCGTTTTTATGGTTATGTTGAGGGTATTCATGGTCACGATCAGTGAAGCGGTTGTAATAAATAAAACCTCTCCAAGCTGCAAGACTTATTAATGACAAACACTATGCACCATCATGCCGAGGTGGAAGAAGAGAGGTTCCAGAGAGGTCGCCCGCTCGTCCATATTCACCATCAAGGAGGACGACCTCGTGATGCCCGATGGTACGGACAGGATATACACCACCATAGACTTCCCCGACTTCGCCTGCATACTGCCTATACACGAAGACGAATTCGTGCTCATCCGTAATTACAGGTATCCCATCGACGAATACGTACTGGAGATACCCGCGGGACTCGTAGACGAGGGCGAGACACCCGAGGAAACCGTCAGGAGAGAGCTGGAAGAGGAAACGGGATATCTCCTCAGGGATATGCAAAGGTTGTGTACATATCAACCCATCGCCAGCCTCAACACCCAGACGGCCTACCTGTTCATGGGCCATGCGGAGGAAGGGGGCAGAAAGCAGAGAGACCCTCTGGAGGATATGGAAGTGACACTACTGCCCATCAAGGAGGTCTACCGTATGCTGGACGAAGGCGAACTCTCACATCCTCACACCATGCTCGCTTTGTTCTACGCAAGGAGTTTGATCTAGCAAGCATTTTTGTACAAAATTATATATACCAATAAGCAAATTAATCGTCAATGTCTCCCCTATTGGTTGCCATCATCGCCCTGGGCGTCATAGTACTAGCCGTGATCATATGGGCCGTGTGGCAGATGGTCAAGTTCGCTGCCGTGCTCATACTGATAATGGTGATATTAGTGGCACTGTGGTACTTGGGGGCACTGGAAAGTTTTTTACCTATGTTGTCATACGAAAATAACTATATGCAGATACGGATTTGATATGATATGGAACCTGGAAGATTCACCAGAGAGTTGACGGGTATGCTCCATGACATACCCCGGACAAAGTTCGTCCTTTGGGCCGAGATAACCGTGTTTGCGTTCCTGGCCCTTTTTATCCTTTCACCCGCTGATATACATCTCGTCTTCTGCAAGATATCCATCCCAGTACTTATTTTCATCATGATCGTTTCGTGTCTGATGCTCCTGCTTTCACGCAGCTCACTCGATCTGATGGGGCTGTTAAGTGGGGTGCTGATGCTTTCCGGGATCACCGTGACAGTACTACAGGTGGAGTACATCATATCCCTTGGAAGGATGGAGTTGACCATCGTATTTTTCATCATAAGTGCGGCCCTGGCAGGTGTGTTCGGCGCCTACATGCTCCTCCACAAGGTAGGTAAGATGAGCAGGGGAATCCTATTCCTGATAATATGGATATTCTCCCTGTCCGTTATCCTGTACTACCCTTTCTCGAACCTGCTGTTCCAAGGGGGCGGATTGGGACAGGGGTTGTACACCTCACTGCACGTCGGAGGGATATTATCACTACTGTCTTCCATCCTTTTCATCTACAATTCACGCATGGAAGAGGAATACGTAAGGTGGATAGACATGGGAGATATGAGGAGGGTACTCGGGGACGATGGGGGGGCGGAAAAGGCGTACCTACGGGCCCTGAAGACCGGTGTTAATTATCACGGCATACATACCAGATTAGGTGACCTTCTTCTGGACGGAAAGCGTCATGAAGAGGCCTTCCTCCACTACAACAGGGCACTGGACTACGCCTACGACAGGAATTATCGACAAGCGGCCATGGCCGCCTGGAGTATAGGGCAGTACCGGCAAGCCAAGGGTTACATGATCAAGGGATTGAACATAAGGGCATCCCCCCAGAGTTGGTATTTTTTGGGCATCATCTGCGGAAGCATGAATGAAACCGACCGGGAGCGGGAAGGCTACAGACTATCGTTGGAAATGGACGATGAATTCTGGCCGGCCATGGAAGGGCTGGCGAAACTTGACCTGAGCGAAGGTCCCGACCTTTACAAAAAGGCACTTACCACCAAGGGGTACCATCCCAGCAAGAGAAAGTTGCTGATGAAGGTGAGATCCACGGGAAAATTCGCACCCGTCTATCTGCATCCCGGTGACCTCTCCATCATGGAGGTGGAACACATAGAAGTGGAAAGAGATGCCCTTTTACCACTGCTGGAACGCATCATGGATGACCTCGACATGAACGACACGTGGACGAGAGGCAAGGTAAAAGGAGCACTGAAGGAATTCGACGCCCTTGATACCAGCACCTTTATGCAGAGGATCGAACGCCCCGAGGCGATCATGGTGAGGAACGTGATACGTGCGGCACTGGATGAGGATATAGAACGGGACAAACTGGAGGCGATATCGGAGCCGCTATACAGGGATGAAGCCCATTACCTGCTGGGGATAAAGGCACTGGTTGACGGTAAAACAGAGGATGCGTTAAAATACCTTAGCGAGGTAAGATCAAAACAGGTAAGACCCAGGGCCCTTGCGGCAAAGGGTGCGATACTCTATTCAAAGGGCGGATCACACGAGGCCGTGATGTCACTGAAAACCGCCCTGGCCATGGGCTATAACGAACCAAGTGTATGGGAGGCGCTGAAACGTATCTCGGAAGAGATGGGCGACCCGGTGCAGGCCGCACATTATGCCATGGGGGCACTGGAGTTAACGCCATCACTCCTTCACAATCATGACAGCAGCATGGTCGAGATGGTCCGCAGGGTATCCCACGGAGACCTGGACGCGGTCAGCCCTGATATCGACATAGTGACCGTGCATCCCCTTTTTGCCGGGGCCGTCAGGTTCTTGAAGGGTGAATACTCGGCAGCCCACGAGATATTTGCAGGCGTACTCAAGGAGGAACCGGACCTTGGGGAGGGGCATCTGGGAGTGGGTATATCGTTGCTGGGGATGGGAAAATACCCGGAGGCTCTCGCCGTATTGAGATCCGCGAGAAGATTGTATGACGAAGATCCCTTCTTCCTCTTTTACTACGGATTGGCACTTTACAATACGGGCAATACGATGGATGCCTACAGGGCATTCCAACGGGTGTACAGGGACAGGCCCGGCTGGGAAACCAACAATTATTACCGCAGCTTGTGCGAAAACAGACATTAGGGATCAATAAATATTGTACTTACCTGCCTTGTGTTCGTCCCTCAGAGTGTGATAGTGCCTGGCGTTGGCACGTATGGTCTCGAGTATGGATTCGTCACCTTCCTTGATCACCTTGGCGGGGATCCCCACCGCGACACTCAGGTCGGGTATTTTCATGCCCGATGGGACAAGGGCGTTGGCACCGATGATACAACCACTGCCGATGACGGCTCCGCTCAGGACTGAAGAATTCATCCCGATGATGACCTCGTCACCTACCTTGCAACCATGCACTACGGCCCCGTGACCGATGGATACATCCTTGCCTATGCGGGTGGGGTTATGGTAATCAACATGTATGACCGAACAGTCCTGGACATTGGAGCCCTTTTGGATGTGGATGTCGTTCTCGTCACCCCTGATAACCGCATGATGCCACACACTGCATCCCTCTTCCAGGGTTACCTTACCAACGATCATGGAATCCTTTGCCACATAGCAGGATCCGGCAACTTTGGGAAACAGTCGAACACCTCCTCAGGCTTCTTTCTTCTCTTTACGTGATACTGAAACCCTCTTAGGGAAGTACCTAAGGATAACGATATCTCCAACGGCACTGACCCATCTGTAAGGTATGTTTACACTTCTCGAATCCTCCACCAGCAGGGGGTTAGTATCACCTACGAATATGCCATCGACCTTCGCCTCTTCAAGGTCCATTACCACGTTGTTAACGGTACCTAGGTACATCCCCGTCTTCGTATAAACCTGAATTCCAATCATCTCAGATACTTCTTCGAGCATATTTATCAGACGCCCTATAACAGTGTATGTTTAAAATCTTTTTCATTGAAAACATGAGAAAAAACTTTGCCGTGATAGATAAATCGTGAAAGGATATATATACAGGTACTTTAATCACTACGTGATGCGTGAATGTGCGCTATGCGGAGGCAAGATCACCTGTGAAGGCATATCAATCACCTCAAGACCCTTGAGAAGATAGAACGGATCGACCCTGAATTCCGGCAGGCACTGTACCTGCGGGAACTGGTTATGCAGATAAGTATAGCCGTATGAAAAGATACTTTTATACATGAAATATTTACCGTTTCCAAGATACGGTGTCAGACAATGGATTTGGTAGAAACGGGCCCGGTAAGGTCCTCAGCGGAAGCGGATAATAGACACTACATATTACTGGATGTACTGTTGTTACTGTTCTGGTTTTTGGTAACTGGAACCCTTTTCTCCATGTTATCCCTGGAAACCATCTCATTCGTCACCGTTCTGGGGGGTGTGGTATCCGCCAGTGCGGTCACACTAACCGTACACAAATTCGTTATACGCGGTTCCGTGAGGAACAAGAGCACCCTCGTCCAATATCTTGTGGCCATGGGTCATCTCGTGGTACTGATACTGGATGTTATCCTGCAGCTCGTAGTTGCCAATGCCATCATCCTGTCTCAATCACTGTCCATGAATATCGAGCCACGCATAGTAAAGGTAAAGGTGGGCCTCGAGTCAGACACAGAGGTGACACTTATATCATCCTTGATCACAATGGTTCCCGGCACCCTTGTTATCGATGTGGAGAAAAGAGCCGGGTGGTACTACCTCTACATCCATTACTCGTACATGAAGGCGGAAGACCTCGAGGAGTACATGGATACCACCATAAAGAGATGGGATCGGTTGATCAGGGGGGTGTTCAGGTGAGCATGCTTTCCCTGATATCCACCGTTCTTCTGTTCGTGGCACTCATGGCATCCTACAGACTATTCATGGGGCCCACCATATTCGACAGGTTGATATCCCTAAACGTCTCGGGTGTCATACTGTCCATAGTCTTCATCATAATGAGCATCGATACGGGCCTGGGTTTCTACGTTGACATCGCCATCTCCTTCAATATACTCAACTTCATAGCGGTGATCGCCTTCGCCAAATACCTGGAAGGAGGGGATTACCGGTGATACTGGACCTTGTTTCATACGCGTTGATCTCCCTGGGTATGGTCATCTTAGTCACCGCATCCTTCGCACTGTACAGGTTTCCGGACATATACATGAGGCTGCATGCAAGCTCCAAGGCGAGCACCGGGGGCACCCTTACCCTTCTCCTGGGACTCCTCCTCAGGGGTGTGACCATTGCGGAAGGGGGGAAGATAGTACTGGTCATAGCACTTATACTTGCCACTGGGCCCATCACCGCCCATGCCATCGCCAGGGCCGCCCACGTAAGGGGATACAGCGGTGTAACCTTGCAACCCACAGAAAATAACACGTCCGACGGGGGTGAAGAGCCACGGTGACCGAGCTGTTCCTCATACTGTTCCTGGGTACCAGCATACTGGTGGTACTCGAGGATGATCTGTTGAACGCCCTTGTCTTCCTGGCCCTGGGATCCCTGGTGCTGATAATACTGGTCTACCTTTACATGGCCCTGGACGTGGCCCTCACCTTTGCGGTGGTTAACAGTGCCGCAACCACCATACTCTTCCTGGTGGTGATAAAGAAGATGGAGGTGAAAAGGTGAAGGGTAAGCACCGGTCCAAGAACATCCTGACCCTCGGATTGCTCTGTCTGATAGCCGTACTCATCATCTCGGGTCTGAGACTCGAGCACCAGGATAAAAGGGATTCGCCCCTGCACCGGTATTACGTGGAAACCTACGAGGATGCGGGTTCCATCAATCTGGTAGAGACCATACTTCTCAACTATCGTGCATACGACACCTTCGGCGAGGTGATGGTGCTTTACATCGCCATAGCGGGGATACTCATACTCGGGGAAGATAAAAAGAAGGGGGACGTTACCTGAGATCACCCATAGTGAGGACCGCGGGCAGGGCGATCACGCCTTTCATACTCCTCTACGGTGCCTATGTAACCCTGTTCGGGGTTCTGTCCCCGGGAGGAGGGTTTCCCGGGGGCATAATAATGGCTTCGGGAGTGATACTCATACTCGTCACCCACGGCAGCGACGAGATAAAGGCCTTGGTGGAAAATATCGAATGGCTCGATACCTTCGGAGCCCTTGCCTTCCTTGTGGTGGGGTTGACGGGGCTCTTTATCGGAGGCGCCTACTTCACCAATATATGGCCCCGGTCGCCGGCGATGCTTGTTATACTTGATGTGGTCGTGGCCTTGAAGGTATTTGCCGGTACCGTGGCGCTTTTCGTTTACTTCTTCAAGCTGGAGGTGATACCGTCCTCAACGGAATGAACATCGCGATACTGGTGATACTCGTGGGGTTGTACGGGCTCACCAACAACGATAACGCCATCAAGCTCATGATGTCCCTTTCGGTGATGGGCACAGGCGTTATCCTTCTCTTCGTTACCGTGGGATATATACCGGGAGGGGAAGCCCCACTGATGACGGGCCCGGTGTCAACGGTCGACCCTCTACCTCATTCGGTGATGATCACTTTTATCGTGATCAACCTGGCCACCACTGCCCTGGGACTCGCCATGATACTTCAGCTGTTCAAGGGTTACGGAAGCGTGAACATATCCGAATACTTCGGAGGTGAAGAGGAGTTATGATGGAACACGGACCGGTATTCATGGTGATCACGCCCATCATCACAGCACTTTTACTCACCATGAGCTCGAGGTTAATCTCAAGGGAGATAACAAAGGATATCATCACATTCATCGCCCTGCTCATACCCCTGCTCATCATGCTTTTACTGTATCCCAGCATACTCCGGCAACCCATGATATATGAGATGGGGGGCTGGCCGCAACCCTACGGCATAGTTCTCGTACTCGACGGACTATCCGCTACCATGGCACTTATAGTTGGCATGGTCACCGTGCTGGCCTTCGTTTACTCCCTTGAGGCGAAGCGGCTTCTGCCGGAGGGAAACAGGTACAATTTTCTGTTCCTCTTCATGACCGCGGGCCTCTACGGTCTCTTCCTGGCAGGGGACATGGTAAATCGGTACATCTTCTTCGAGCTCACCATAATAAGCACCTATGTTCTTCTTACCTACAAGGGTACCAGGGAATCTATCAGGGCGAGCTTCAACTTTCTGGTGATAGGTTCCGTGGCGTCATTCTTCTTCCTGGCTGCCATCGCCCTGCTCTACTTCAACACGGGGCACCTTGACTTCCAGGCCATGTCGGGTATCGTGCCAACCCTGCCTCCGAGAACGAAGACCATAATCTTTTCATTTCTACTTGTCGCCGTGGGCATGAAGATAGGCCTCATCCCCTTCCATACGTGGCTCCCCGATGCCCATGTATCGGCTCCCACACCCATGACTGCCGTGCTGGCGGGGATCACGGTGAAAAGCGGTGTATACATACTGATAAAAACATTTTCACTGGGATTCGATACGCCTTTGATAGTTAACATGGTACTGGTACTGGCTATGATAACCGCCACGGTGGGTGCCGCCATGACACTGAGGTACTACGACCTGAAGAAGATACTCGCCTGGCTTACCATCAGTCAGATGGGCGTTATCACCATATCCGTTGCCCTGTGGACACCCGAGGGCATAGCCGGAGGTGTGATGCACATGATCAACCATTCTCTCTTGAAATGTTTACTCCTCCTGGTGTGCGGCGCCTTTGCCTATGTCTACGGTACCAGGGACATAAGAAAACTTCCCCTCACCGGATCCAACATACTGGTCACCCTCTGCCTTTTCCTGGGCGTCCTGGCGGTTATGGGGATACCGCCCCTGAACGGCTTTTACAGTGGTACACTGATACTGAGGGCCTCCGCATCCAGACCCCATGTGTACGTGGTAATTTTACTTACACACATGTTAACGGTTGTCTCGCTGGTCAGGATATTCTACGTCTCATCCAAAAGGAAGGACCCGCGCAACCTGCCCGAGAGCATGCTCGCACCCATGTTGACCCTGGGAGGCCTGTGCATATTCATGGGGGCAGCGGCTTCCCTTCTCATGAAAAATGTCATCATACCCGCCGTTGCCGTGCTGAAACCCCATGATACTGTAACGGTGCCCCGTTACATGGAATTTGCCTACATATACGATCTACACGGCATGGTCTTCCTGGGCACCGTTATTTTGGGTGTATTCCTGGGAGTGGTCCTGGCACCGAGACTGGCCGTGTTGAAGCTCCGCCGGACCGGCAACATGATCAGTCAGGTACCCGCTACCGATGCAGTGAGATACATGATCCTGGCCCTGGCCCTTATCCTGGCGGCGGCGTCCCTTTTGTGACTCTATTCAAGAAGATTGATCAATACATCCTTCCGGGTATCACTGAGCACCGGTCTGCCCACCCTTGCCTTGTAAAGCACCTCCGTGTCCAGTTTTGCCTCGACCACGGCCTCCTGAAAGTAAGGGCCCTTTGCCAGCAATCTTCCCTTGGGGGATATCACCGCATTCCCGCCCCAGAATTCCATCTGCTCCTCACGACCGAGAAGGTTGGAGTATAGCACGAAACAAGTGGTTTCCATGGCCCTTGCCACCATGACCCCCTCGAAGAACTCCCTGGTGGACGAGGGTGATGCTGATATACACAGGATAAGGTCCGCCCCCTTCATGGCATAATACTTGGTGAGCTCGGGAAAGAACAGATCGTAGCATATCACTATGCCCATCCTACCGGCAGGGGTATCGAACAGAGGGAGTCTGGAATCGGGGGCGAAGTATCTCTTGTCATCGAAAGGTCCGAAATTGGCCAGATATGTTTTTCGGTAAACGGCCGCACCCCCGTCGGGGGTGCACACCAGGGCCGAATTGTAGAGCCTGCCCGTATCGGGTACGGGTCGCTCGGGCATGCCGCACACTATGGTCATGTCGTTATCCACCGCCAAACGGGATATGACCCGGGACGATGGGCCGGGTACCGTCTCCGCATCCCTCCAGTACCTGTCACCGATGGTGTATCCCGTAAGGAACATTTCCGGGAAGACAAGGAGGTCGGTATCGACACTGAGGACCATTTCCTCTATGATCTCCAGGTTCCTCTTCTTGTTGCCTAGTGCATGTTTCTTCTGGGCAAGTGATATCCTCATGTTATCACCAACCGTATGTTTGAGGACATATTTATCATTATGGAATGAGGAACATAGGGTAAAAACTTATATCACCGGCATGATATAAGGGAGATAGCATGTCGAAGTTGGATAACAAACTGATGAACCTCCTTGAATCTAGCGAGGAGATAATGAGCACGGAGAACCTTATACTGGAATCCGTAAAGGACCTGATCAAAGAGGAGATAAAGGAGCATATCCGTGCTAAATTGGATGAAAACGAAGATATCAAGGCGGAATTCAAGCGGGGTGTGGAGATGATGATGGAGGCGAAGGCGAAGGAGGCTTTTTCTTACGCCATCATCGCCAAGGCGAGTGCGGACCTGGGCATGGAACTGATACCTCCGAAACTGAAGAGTGAGATGAAGAAAAAAATCGCCGAAATACTCGAAGAGGAGATAGGGGAGATACTCTCCTGATGTGGGTACGGGATAAGGCCGAAGAATACCCTCACCCCGAAAAGTTTGTCGTACTATGAACATCCATACGGAGAGCCGTGCTACGTGGGAAGAAATACGGTAAAAAATACATAAAAAAAGTGTCTGACGAAAGCTTTTTTAATGATACTGTATATACCGCTATTCCCCAAACGAGCGCCCGTTACCATGTGATATTTGTGTACTCGTTCCACCCTGAACGGAGGGGGTTCGCGGGATGCCTCACTAAAAGGAGATATACATGATAGAAAACATATTCAGCAGTCACATACAATCCAAACCAATATTCAAAGGGAACCGGGACATACTCCGCCCTTCTTACATACCCGAGGAACTGCCCCACCGGGAGGCCTACATAGACGACCTGGCATCCATAATGGTAACGGCACTCAGGGGGAACCGGCCGTCCAACGTACTCATATTCGGGAAGACGGGGACTGGGAAGACGGCAGTGGTAAGGTATCTTGAACGGGAGGTGGAGCGGCTGAAAAAGGATGACCATGAAAGCGATCTTGACTCCGCCTTCGACGATTACAACGTTCATCAGGTAGAATACGTTTACATAAACTGTGAGGTGGTGGACACCCACTACGGTGTGATGAAGAACATCGGCAACAAGTTCATAGATAACTGGAGCGAACAGATCCCCTTTACCGGGTGGCCCATGGAGAAGGTCTATGAGGCACTGAAGGAAAGGATAGATGAAAAACCACGCGTGGTAATAATCATACTCGACGAGCTGGATAAATTGGTGACCAAGAGCGGTGATACCGTACTTTACCACCTTTCCAAGATTAACTCCGAACTGAAACAGAGCAAGGTGAGTCTTATAGGCATATCCAACAGCCTTAAGTTCACCGAATTCCTGGACCCCAGGGTGAAGAGCAGGCTGGGAGAGGAAAAGATGATTTTCCCGCCCTACAACGCCGACCAGTTGAAGGACATCCTTGGGGACAGGGTAAAAAAGGCCTTTGAATACGAGAAGATAATGGAAGAAGAGGTGATCGCATTGTGCGCCGCCCTTGCCGCCCAGGAGCATGGGGATGCAAGAAGAGCTCTCGATCTCCTCAGGATATCCACAGAGATAGCCGAGAGGGAGAGAAACCCCGAAGTCAACGCCAATCATGTTTACAAGGCAAAGAACAAGATCGAGCAGGATTGCGTGACGGAAGCTGTTATGACTCTACCAACCCATTCCAAACTGGTCATGTACTCCATCCTCCTCAGTTCCAAGAAGGGAAACGAGAAACTGACCACGGGAGAGGTTTATTCCGGTTACGAAGAGTTGTGCATCAAATCCGGCCTGGACTCCCTTTCTCAAAGGAGGATAGCCGACCTCATATCCGAACTCGACATGCTGGGACTGATCCACGCCAGGGTAAAATCCTTCGGCAGAAGGGGGAGGACGAGGGAGATACAGGCCAGCGTTCCACGACGGGAGACCATACGTACCATAGAAGAGGATAACAGCATAGTGCCCGTAAAGGAACTGACAACCTTGATCCAACAAACAAGACTCATGTGACCGGCGGAAACAAAGTTTCCTCTTCCTGTTCCGGAGGTTCTTCTTCGTCATCCACGGCCTCGTCTTCTTTTTTGGGGAATATCCGTTCCCTGACCGCTTCGACCACAAAGGGTAGTGAGATGATAAAAGCCATTGAGAGGACTAGGTAGATCACGCTGTTGGTGGGAACATCATCCGTCTTCCCCATCAAGGTTAATTTCAGTATGCCGAACCAGGGCAGTTCACCCCTGGCCTTGCCCTCCAACCATTCACCCTTCACGGGAGCGGGGCATATACTTCCGAAGAGCTGGTCGTACCTGCCCTCGGTGGGTGTGATATTGTTGTCACCCATGGTTATGAAGCCCGAGTGTTCGTAGTTCAGCAATCGATCGAGCTCTATGGTAACGTTCACATTGTTGTACCCGTAATCTATTATGCTGAGAGTGGTGTTCAGACCCCACCATTGCCCCTCGCCCTGGGGAGTCCACCAATCCCTGCCGAATTCCAAGTGTCTGAGTGAGGGAACATCGAAGGTTCGGGAGGAGCTGTTGTACTCCAGGTAGACCACGGGTCTGTGGATTATGGGCGTGCGCTGGTCGCTTCCCATGGGCCGGTATATTATCACATCCCCGTACTGTCCGTAGGTGGAATGACCCGAAGCTCTGCCATCCACGTATGTGACCACATCACTGTACGTGGTCTGTTTTACTACCACGATATCACCCGTATCTATAACACCCAGCTGGCTTGCCTGGGAGTGGCTCATGCTGGATGACTCCACTACTACCATGGGGGGCCATCTACCGCTGTATACGTACAGCGAGCCGAGTATGATCAACAATATCACCAGCGCAAAAGCGAGGTCCTTGCCCAGTGAAATGGCTTCTTTTTTGATATCTACCATGGTGAATCTCTAACAAGGGCACGATTTAAGTTTTTTTCTCTGGTAGGAAGCCGGTTTTGATCAGCTCCAAGGATACCTTGTCAACCCCTTCTTTTATGTCCTCGATGGTCTTTCCGCCCGTGCAAACCACCTTTCCGGAGCCGAAGAATAGCATCACCAGCTTTGGCTCCGCCATCCTGAATACCAAACCGGGGAATTGTTCCGGTTCATACTCTATACGTTCCAGGCCCAGGGATATGGCAACGGAATTGAGGTTAAGGGTGTGACCCAGGTCAGTGGTTGCCACTATGTTCTGTACCTCCACCAAGGGCACGTCCAGTACGGACAGTCCGTTCTTAGTGAGAACCTCCTTTAAAAAATCCACCGTTCGATAGATCTCGTCGACCTCGGTGGCACCGGTACATACCATCTTACCGCTCCGGAATATCAATACGGATGTTCCCAGCGTTTCGGTTCTGATCCTGAATATAACCCCTCGGAACTTTTCGGGGTCGTACTCGGAACCTTCCAGTATCCTGTGTACCTCGTCTAGATCGAAGGACTCTCCTAGGGTTGCAGATGCGACTACGTTTTCTACTTTTATCTCCGCCATGTGTGTTTCCCTCCGTGGGGAATCTTCATGTTGTCCGGACCCCTTTCAGAACCCGGGTTTCCACCGCCCTATATAAATGGTGGAAAAAGGACCTATCCGCTCAACATTAATAAATGTTCTCATGGTTTGTCATCTGATACGCTGCAATTTTCCCACGTAAGGTTTCAATATCTCCAGATGCCTTTTCTCGTGGCCTATCAGTTCCGAAAAGGTATGGTAGAAATCGTCCGGGTCATCTCCCTTCCAGGCACCTTCGATCAACTCTCTCGATGTGCAATCGTGGATCTTCGTGTAGATATCCAGGGCCAGGGTATCATGTCGCGCTATGTCGCTGAGTATCTCCTCGTCTATCAGTCTTCGCTTTATCTTTAATGATTGTCTCCCCTTTATACTCTCCTTGAGTCTGTCCAGATCCAATCCCTCGACGTTGTCGATCAGTTTTTTCAACATTATCTTGTGTTTCTCGGAATCGTGTGCCAGCTTGAATAAGATGTCACGATATTTTTCGTCCACGGATGCGAAGGCATCCCAGAGGGACATCTGTTCGAATTCTTCCTCTATCCAGTACACCCTGGAGAGGAGTGACTCCAGCTCCTCGATATCTTCTATCACTATATCGTGCATGAAAGGAAAGTGCACGGATGCTATATAAAAGATTTGTTTAAGAAAGATATCTCCTCAATACTTTCACCCAATGTTTAGGATCACGAACCCATGAAAGACCCCGGCACCTCCGACTACACGCCCGATATCGTTCGCTACCGGGGGCTCTAGAAGGTCTTCGCTGTGAAACGAAAACATGATAAGATAGTGTACACTATACCCGTCGATGAAAAGACCCTCCGTAGACGAATACTTCATGGCCATGGCGTCCCTGGCTTCCGAGCGTTCCACGTGCATGCGGCGAAAGGTGGGTGCCGTGATAGTCAGGGATAAACAGGTTATCAGCACTGGATATAACGGCGCACCCAGGGAACTGCCTCACTGCGCGGAAGTCGGCTGTCTCAGGGAAAGCATGGGTGCCGACTCGGGAACCCGGCATGAACTCTGCAGGGGTGTCCACGCGGAGCAGAATGCGGTCATACAGGCGGCGGTCTTCGGGGTGAGTGTAAAGAACGGTACCCTGTACACAACACACCATCCGTGCGTGCTCTGCGTGAAGATAGTAATAAACGCGGGTATGGAAAGGATAGTTTACAAAGAAGGTTACCCCGACGAGCTGGCCCAGAGGATGATCCGTGAAAGTGGTATCAGGATAGAACGATCCGAGGGACGGGATTTTTACAACAGATAGGGTGTACGGTGGGTCAGTGCACGGGTATCATCATTACCTCTGGTAACTTTTAATGAGATGTAAAAAATAGTAAAAACGGGAATGGGTTTACAGGCTGAGTGCGTCAACGGGACATACATCCACGCAATTCCCACAGTCGATGCATGTGTCTTCATCGATGATAGCGATATCGTCCACGGTGATGGCGTCCACCGGACATTCCGGCTCGCATTGGCCACAGCCTATACAGGTTTCTTCGTCAACTATTACGACCATTTTACCACGTAGATGCGGAATGTGTAGGTGTATAAAATATTTATGTTTCCTAGACCTCTATGTCAAGTTCGAGTTCTTCCACAAGTTCCTTGTAGCGGTTCCTGACGGTGACCTCGGTTACGGCTGCCACCTCGGCGACCTCCCTTTGAGTCCGCCTCTTGTTCTCCTGTATCGACGCGATGTATATGGCCGCTGCCGCAAGGCCCGTGGGACCCTTACCGGACACCAGTTCCTTTTCCTCCGCCCGCTTGATGATATCCTCTGCCACCTTCTTCACCTTGCCGCTCAGGCTGAGCTCGCTGCAGAATCTGCCCAGATATTCTTCCGGACGTGTGGGTTTTAACTTCAACACCAGCTCCCTGCTCAGGAACCTGTATGTCCTTCCTATCTCTTTACGGTCTGAAGAGGTCGAATCCGCTATCTCGTCGAGGGTTCTCGGTACTTCGGCCTTCCTGCAAGCGGCGTACAATGAGGCGGCTACAACACTGTTGATACTCCGTCCTCGGATCAGGTTCTTCTTAACGGCCTTACGGTACACAACGGCGGCACTTTCACGTATGTTATTGGGCAGACCCATGGTGGACGCCATGCGGTCCAGTTCCTGAAGTGCATAGGCAAGGTTCCTCTCGGTGGCATCGGACACCCGTATCCTACGCTGCCACTTCCGTAACCTGTATATCTGAGCCTTCTTCTTGCTGGGTATGGCCTTACCGTAGGAATCCCTGTTGGATCGGTCTATACCCGTTGATAGGCCTCTATCGTGAACCATTTCGGTCATGGGTGCGCCTGTTCTGGCCCTGCTCTCCTCCTGCTGCATGTCAAACGAACGCCATTCCGGTCCGGAATCCACAAAATGATCGTCGACCACAAGGCCGCAGTCCTCACATATAAGCTCTCCGCGGTCGTAATCCTGTGCCAGGTGTCTGCTGTTGCATTCCGGGCAGCTGATGACTCTTTCTATCCTTTCTTCTTTCTGCTCGTCGATATCTTCCACCATGTTTACTCCACCTCTATGTATATTTCACGCCCCATCATCGAAAGTAGGTTTTCCGAAGGTTTACGGACCTTTATGGCGGCATAGGGTCTGTCAACGGGACCTAAAAGTGATATCACCTTTCCCACCACCTTTCGTCTGTTATCTATCACAGGACTTCCCAGGGGAACGGGGCGTGGAAACCGGCCGATAATCAGACCTCTGCCAGGTAGATTCACGATATTGCCTTCTATCCGCAATTTATATACCTCCGTGAGATGGAGCGAGGAACGTTGTTTCTTCTATTTACTATGATTACACACATTAAGTATTTAAAGGTTTCGTAAAACTTATTATGAAAAACTTTTACCTCCAAAATAAACCTTTCTAAAAGAAGATGGACAGCAGGTGAGTGATGGGGTTTCCTATGACAAAGGACAGCACGAAGCCCACGCACATGGGAACGATGAAGGGCAGTTTGGGTGTGACCCAGACCCGCTTCCTGCCCCTTGCCTTTAGGGTTTCCAGGATATCTTCTTCATCACGGTTGGGGAAAAGTTTGACTACTGTTTTTCCCGAACCGTCCACATGTTCCATGGGCCAAACGAAAGACCCCGGGATATCCTTCACATCCTTCCGGTAGCCTACGAACATCTGTGGGAATCCCGTATCTCCGTTTTTAAGATTATATACAAAGTAGGCAGGGGGAAGTACCAGCAATATAAGACAGGAGTTAAGGAGTACGAGAAAAGTGAAGGGGAATAGGATCTGCATTACGGGAACGTATTCCATGGAAAGGCTCGCATGGGTGAAACCGGGTATATCGGGGTAAAAGGGCATCAGTATGGCCAGGACAAGAATGGCTTTAGCATCGGCACCACCGTATATCAGTCCTATGTAATAGAACAGGAAGGCCAGTATCATCATCGCTGGTATGGTCAGAAGTGACCAGAATAGCATTTTGTCTTCGATGGCGTAAAACTGGTACGTAACTGTTAATATCGGTAGTAACAGCCAGCCCATTACGGCAATATTGAGTTTTCCTTCTGGGTAAAGCTCGGGCACCTCGAAAAGTGCTTCGGACAGTAAAACGGCTATGGGTACGTATATCAGATAATGATGCCAACTTGCGTCGAGTAGATACAACTGTACTGCCAGTAAAACGGACCCCCCGAAGCCCATGGCCATCCAGACTTTATCACTGACTCGCCTGGTCCTTATATCACTGACGGATGCCAGTGAAAGAAAGAGAAGACCCGTGATGAACCTGGCGGCATAAATGTACCACATGGTATCCTATTCCCCGTAGATTATTTCCATGGATAGATCAACCGAGGGAGCGGAGTGGGTTATGTATCCGCAGGAGATTATATCCGCGTAGGGTGCATATTCGGCTATGTTGGTCTCATCTATGTTGCCCGATACTTCTATCAGTATGTTCTTATCTATTTCCTTTACCATATTGTAGGATTCCCTGACCTCCGAAGGTGACATGTTGTCCAGCATTATCATATCCACCCCCAGCTTCGCAGCCTTTATCGCATCGTCCTTGGTGGATACTTCCACCTCTATCTTCCTGTACAGCGATGCCTTTCTCGCCCTCACCACCACCGCCTCCATACCGGCGATGGCGATGTGGTTATCCTTGATAAGGAACATATCGTCCAGCCCGTACCTGTGGGGGTCACCTCCGCCCTGGTAAACCGCCTTCTTTTCAAAGTACCTGAAACCCGGTGTTGTTTTTCTGGTTGCCGCCACCTTCGCCCCCCCTGCGAGTTCCGATAACCTGTTGACGGCGGTGGCGATACCTGACATCCTCATGAGTATATTGAGGGCCAGCCTCTCTCCCGTTAACACCGGATAGACCGGGCCTTCGACCTCCATCAATACTGTGCCCTCCCTTACCCTGTCGCCGGGGTTGTACTCGGAACTCCAGGACGCACCGGTCTCCTCGAATACCATGCCCGCCTCACGGATACCACTTACCACAAATCCTTCCCTGGCGATCACCTGACCCCTTATGTTTTCTACTTCGCGGATCAGTTCGGTGGTTATATCACCGGTGCCTATGTCCTCCCTGAGAAAACGGCGTATCTCCTCTCTGGCATGATCGTCCGCCATATGAGCTCACAACTCCAGTACCTCTCCTTCTTTGGGGACATGCACCTGGAATTCCGAAAGATCCTCGGCCACCAGTTCCCGGGCGTCCCCGTGCATCAGTACTATGTTCTCGGGGTCGCACCCCCTGGCAAATTCCACCAATTCCGTATGGCCGGCATGGGCGGAAAAGTCGAAGCGCTTCACCTTGCATTCCACGGGTATGGTCGCCCCCCTGTCCTGTATCATACCACGTTCAAGGAGCATATCACCGCTGGTTCCCGGTACCTGGTAACCGGTGAGGAGTATGGAACAGTTCTCGTCCTTTCTCTTGTTCTGTATGTAATTCAATACCGGTCCACCCTCTATCATACCGCTGGTGGATACTATGACCTCGGCATCCATGGCCTTCTTCCTCATATCATGAGACCGGACCTCGTTGGCGTTTTCAACGGCATCCCGTAACGCCTTGGGCGAGCGGACGAACCCACCATGGTTCATGTAGATCCTGTTCACCGTTCTTCCCATACCGTCGAACCACACATCAAAATCCCTGTCGTTCAGTAGCATGAGTATCTCCTGTGTGCGGCCGACGGCGAAAACAGGCACGATCACCTGCCCGCCGTTATCGATGGTTTCTTCAACGGTATCGAGGAACTCGCCCTCGGTTTCAACCCTGTCCGGATGGTCCTCACCACCGTAGGTCGATTCTATGATCAGGTTATCACATTTGACCGGATGCGCGCCCCATTGAAGCCTGGTGTTCCCGGTGTTTATATCACCGGTGAAGAGGGTCGTATCCTCACCCCTGAGTTCGAACATGGATGAACCGGGTATGTGACCGGCGGAATGTATCTCTATCTCCATACCACCTATGTCTCTTTTTGAGTTGTAGCCCACAATGTCGAAGGCGGCCTTGGTCCTCTTCACATCGCCTTTATCAAAGAATTTGGGGTACCCTTCTATATCCGCTATCTTGAGGCTGTCGTACAGTAAAAGCTCGGACACTTCTATGGTCGGATGGGTGGCAAGTATCCTCACGTCGTATGACCTTACAAGGGTGGGTATCATACCACAGTGGTCAAGATGTGAGTGGGACAGCATCGCAAAATCGACCATGGGAGGTCTCATGGGGTATTCGGGGGGGTTTGCAGGCAGCATACCGTGGTCAAATATCAGGGTGGTACCCCTGTACTGCATCACCATGGACAGGGGACCGACCTCGCTAACACCGCCTAGGAATGTTAATTTCATTATTATTCAACACCTTTTTTCGTTTATGTTATATCGTTCAGGATAGGGGGTCATATATATTGCTTTGTCTCTCATCGCTTAACATACGACTCATATCATATTCAATTTGAATATCTCTACTCCGTCCTTGTATATACGTATTACCCCTTCCGAAGATACCACCACGGGGATCGCCCTGGTCTTCGATGATATGTAGGCCGCGGCAAGGTGTCTGCCGCCCAGGCCCCGTTCCACGGTGATCTCCTCGATCCTATTGAACATCACATATCTGCCCGCAGAGACGGGGTTTCCCTCCTCGTCGAAGAGTATAGCCCCATCCAGCATGGAATATTCCTTTATGGTGCTCCAGTTTTCCCCCCTCAGTATGTTGAGCTCACGGGGGGAACATCCCGCAAGGGGGTTCTTGATCATCTCACGGGTGTGTTTCATCACATTGTTGATGTCACCCATAATGAGCAGTCCCCCCAGGGGTAGACCTTCCTTACCCTCCCGTACTATCATGGTACCTATCTTGAAAACCGCCTCCAGTACCCTGACATCCATCCTGTCCCGTAGCCTCTCCTTCAGATTCACCGCATCTATGTCCCCCATGTCAAAGAGCAGAGCGGTTTCCACCGTATTCGATATGACGAAGAGCACCCTGTCGCTGCTGACGAGCAGACCCTCTGCGTAGCAGGTGAGCACCACGTTCTTCGCCTCTTCCAGTATGTTGAAACCCTTGGGTGGAGGATAATGGGTCTTTCTGATACGCAGGTTTTCCCTGGAAAGAAGAGATGACAGGGGTGGTTTGCTGGTGGCGATGATCACGGGTACGTGAGCGATGTTCCTTGATACCGCTTCCATCAACTCCTTTGAGTCGGTGTACAACAGTATCTTGGAGGGCTCGAAGTCCCGGTATATACCTAGGATGTGGTCCGTCAGAGTGCTCATCGACATGGGCATAAGGTGGGTTAGTTTTATGCTTTTCGTGAAGTTTCCATCTCGTATTCGTAAAGGTCCGAGGGTATGGTGCTGTCCTCGAATATCTTCCTGGCCTCCCTCTCCAATTCCCGTGCGTCCTCGTGTCTGGGACTTATATGCACGATGAATAGTTTTCTCACACCGGCCTTCCTGGCTATCTCCGCTGCATGGGCCACTGAAGAGTGGCCGCGCTCCAGGGCGATGTCGGACATGTCACTTTCAAGGGTGCCCTCGTGGACGAGCACATCCTCGCCCTTGGCGGCCTCCAGTATGTTGTTGGATGGCCTCGTGTCTCCGGAATAGATCAGTGTTCTCCCCTTTCTGGGGGGTCCCAGTATGTCGTCGGGGCCGATTTTTTTGCCGTCAACTTCCACGGTTTTACCCTTCTGTATCTTACCGAAGAGGGGTCCCTCCGGGACACCCATCTCCAGGGCCTTGGCCTTGTTGAAACGACCCGGTCGGTCGTGTTCCTTGAAAACGTACGCCAGGGCTGGAACGTTGTGGTCCGCTTCTACCGTTCTCACGGAGAATTTTTTAAATTCCAGGTATGCACCGGGAAGGAGATCGTGTGCGCGGACCTGGAAATCGGGATTGAAGTAACCGAGTTTTGTTAGAATGTCAAGTAGCTCCACCGTACCCCCGGGGCCGTAAACTTCAAGGGGTTCCTTGCGCTCGTTGAGCTTCATGCTCTGTATCAACCCGGGAAGGCCCAGGAAATGGTCGCCGTGAAAGTGTGTGAGAAATACCTTCCTGACGTCCATGAATGAAAGTGAAGAACGCATCATCTGCCTCTGTGTACCCTCCCCGCAGTCCATGAGGTATACATCTCCGTCCAGTTCCACGGCCAGAGAGGACACGTTGCGTCGTGGCGATGGGTAGCTACCACCCGTACCCAGGAATACCAACTTCATCTTTCATCCAGTGTCAGACGGTATATATCTTTTTGCCCCTTGTCCTCCGTTGGGCGGGCCCGCCCCTGTGCCTTGGCAACCCCTGACATACCGAAAAATACGGGAAACTTAAATATGTAATACTCTTATGGTCTCCGCAGGTGTTATTCTGGCGGAAGAAAGTAAGAAGGAAGAAATGGCGGACGAGTCCAAGGAGAACACGCGTGATAAACTCATCTCCGGCCTTATGGAGGGTAAGAGGATGGATGCCTACGCGGAGCACCATACCGACAAGATGCACTACTGCTTCTTCTGTGAGAAGATAACCTACAAGAAAGTGCCGGGTAAGGAGGTAGGAAATAAATGGCTGTGCATCAAATGCCTGCACAAATTGAAGGAGATAATCGAAGGGTTGGACCGGTGGGAAGAGGAGATGGCCATGGGCAGCAAGATGCAGGAGCAGCTGGACGAAAATTTGGGTATCTAACTTTTACTCACCCCTCTGCAAAGGATTGATATACCATTAGACGGTTTTGATAACGTGGCTTACGAACACCCTTTGATCAAGGAAGGAGAGATAGAGGATAGGGCGTACCAGGTCAATATCGCCCGTACAGCCAGAGAGGTTTCAACCCTGGCCGTGCTGCCCACGGGCATGGGCAAGACCATCATCGCCTTCATGGTGATGGCCCACGTCAAGACCGAAGATCCCAACGGCAAGATACTTTTTCTGGCACCCACGAAGCCACTGGTACACCAGCATGTAGCGGACATCGAAGAGCTGCTGGAGATGGGAAAACCGGCGGTATTCACCGGAGAGGTGAAGCCATCGGTAAGGGCGGATTTATGGAAAAAAAATCAAGTGATAGTTTCCACACCCCAGGTCATCCGAAACGACCTCATGTCTCAATCCATCAGCCTGGATGACGTGTCCCTGATAATATTCGACGAGGCACACAGGGGTGTAGGGGGATACGCCTACGTGTTCATCGGTGAAAAGTATTCGGAGCAAGACGGACTCGCCCTGGGTCTCACCGCATCCCCGGGCAGCGAGGTGGACCAGATACTATCGGTGTGCGACAACCTGGGTTTCAGAAGGGTGGAGATAAGAACGAAGTACGATCCCGATGTGGTGGACTACGTAAAAAGACGTGAGTACAGATGGGTGAATGTGAGCCTGCCCCCTGTACAACGAAAGATAGTGAACAAGCTGAAGGACCTGCGAGAAAGGTACATAACAGACCTCCAGAGGTACGGACTTCTCCCGGGGCGAAAACCTGAACATGTATCGAAGAAGGCGTTACTGGAAGCCAACCGTCGTATAAGAATGCAGTTGAACAGCGGCGGCAAGAGATCCCTCTACAACGCCGCCAGCGTAGTGGCATCAGCCCTCAAACTGGACCACGCCATAGACCTTGGGGAGACCCAGGGGCCTGAAGCCCTCAGGGAATTTCTGGAAAAGATGGAGAGTCAGGCCACCGGTAGGGGGGGAACCCTCGCCGCAAAAAGGTTGATGGAGAGTGACGAGGTAAGCGAGGTTATTTCACTTCTTAAACACGTAGAACCGGAACACCCCAAGATAATCAAGGCCGTGGAAGTGGTAAGGGAGCAGCTGCAGTACCATAAAGATTCCAAGGTTATCGCCTTCACCTCGTACCGGCATACTGCAAGGATGCTGAAGGAAAAACTGGAGGAGCTGGAGGGGATAAGACCCGTTCGTTTCGTGGGTCAGGCGGACAAGGAAGGGGACAAGGGGCTCAAACAGCGAGAGCAGGTCAAGGCCATAGAGGATTTCGAAAAGGGCGTGTACAACGTGTTGGTGGCCACCAGCGTGGGCGAGGAGGGACTCGACATACCGGCCACCGACCTCGTGGTATTCTTCGAACCAGTGGCCTCGGAGATACGGACCATTCAGAGACGGGGCAGAACGGCGAGGAAGAGAAAGGGCAAGGTGACCGTGCTGATAACGAAAAACACCAGGGACGAGGCCTACTACTGGACCAGCAGGTCCAAGGAGAAGAAGATGGGTAATATCCTCAACCGTTTGAGAAGGGAGATAGAAGAAAAGGTGGGAAGAACACCCGAGGAAGAAGGTGGCGGCGGGGAACATCAAGTGGCCACCAAAAAAAGCAAGAAGGAGATGAAACAGGTACCGCCGGAAGTCCATGAATTATCGGAAGAGGGCCAGAGGTCCTTATTCGATTTCCAGACGAGTTTAGACCACAAGCCTGAAGACGTCCGTGAGATCACCATCGATTCCAGGGAACAGAACAGCAAGGTGGTGAAGGAACTCTTTCTGAAGGGAGTGAAGATAAAAACGGCGAGATTGACCACGGGAGATTATCTGATCTCGGAGAACACCGTGGTGGAGAGGAAATCCGTCGACGACTTTCTGGAATCCCTAACCGACGGCCGCCTGTTCTCCCAGGCGAAGGCCCTTTCAAGGGAATACGGTAAACCCCTGATGATAATAGAGGGCGAAGGACTCTATCACAGGCGCAATATAGACGAAAGGGCTATCCATGGGGCACTCGCCTCCCTTGTAACCGATTTCAACATACCCCTTTTGATGACCAGGGATGAGGGGGAGACGGCATCGCTCATACATGCAGTCCTCGCCCGGGGAAAGGGGAATAACGGCAGGACCGTACCCCTGCGCAAGAACAAGGAGAGCATGTCCTCGCGGGATTCAAAACTTTTCATACTGGAGGGCCTGCCCAACGTATCGGGCATGCTTGCCGAAAGACTTCTCGAACATTTCGGAAGCGTCCGGGCGGTATTCGAAGCGGACGAAAATGAGTTGAGGAAGGTGAAGGGTATCGGCCCGGTCACGGCAAAGAGGATAGTGGAGCTGGTGAGATGAAAACGATTAAGTACATACTGTGCATAACCATCGCACATGAAGTTCCCTACAGAACAGGATGATATGGACTGCCAGGAGGCGCTCCGCTGCCTTTTCAGCCTCACGGAACTTGACGGGATAGTACTTGAAACCCTCCGGGACGGCGACGAGTTCCGTTCCAACGAGATGGCCGAGATCATCGGGAAGGACCAGAGTACCGCATACCGTTCCCTGGAAAAATTGGTCAAGTGCGGGTTCGCATACAAGGAAAGGCACAACATACGCAACGGCGGGTACTACTTCTGCTATTCGGCAAGACCGCTGGAGATGGTAAAGGAGGATGCCCTGGAGTACCTTGAAGGATGTTACAACCGGTTCAAAAAGGCCATCCGGGACCTTTAGAACTCGTAGACCCTATCAACCTCTTCCTTGAAATTCTTTGCGTTGTGCATCCCCTTCACCTGATGCACCACCTTTCCGTGGTCGAAGAAGACGAAGGCCGGTATGGCCTGGATGCCGTACCTGGATGCGATATTCGCGTTTTCCTCCACGTTCACCTTCACGAATCTTACCCGGGAGCCGTACTCCGCGGCGAGACTTTCTATTACGGGGTTCATCGCCAGGCACGGTGAGCACCATGTTGCCCAAAAATCCACTATCACCCTGTGGTGTTTGCTTATAAATTCATCGAAATCGTCTTCGTCCAATTTGAATACTTTATCCGTCATCCGAATACACCTTCATACATGCTTGACGTGAGAGAAGTGCACGGGATATTTAGATTTAACGCAGCCCCCAAAGGGTTTTTACCGTAAGGGTCGTTCCATAGTCATGCACGAACTGGTATTCGAGCTGTCAGGCCCCTATTACGAACTTGCTTGGGCAGAGATAAGGGGAGTGATGGAGGGAAATGGGCACGGATGCCGAACCGTCAGTTACCAGGAGGGGTTGCTGATAGTGGAGACGGATGCTCCGCCGGAAGTGCTTTGCGGAAAGTTGGGATTGACACATCGCATACTGTACCATCTGGGAACCACCGACAGGGAGAGATTGATGGCAGGAGATACGGGCATAAAACTTCCTCCCGGGAGTGCCGCGGTGGTCACAAGACGTATCGGGGGCAGGGAGGTCGATTCCATGGAGATCAACAGGGGGTTCGGCGGTGAGATATCACGTGACAATCCCATAGACCTGGAGAGACCTGTGCATTCTGTGATAGTGCTGGTGAGCGAAAGTTGTGTCGTGGGTCGGTTGGCCTGCGTGGTGGACAAAAAGGGGATGTCCCGGCGGCTGGTGAAGAACAGACCGTATTTCTCCCCCGTATCACTGGAGCCCAAGTATGCAAGGGCACTGGTCAACATGGCAAGACCGGCAAAGGGACTTACCATCCACGACCCCTTCTGCGGTACCGGGGGGATCCTCCTGGAGGCGGCGGAGATGGGTTACAAGGTATCCGGGGGGGATACGGACCCCATGATGGTGGAGGGGTGCAGAAGGAACCTTCGCACCTACAACCTTCAGGGTAACGTTTGGGAAGGTGATGTTTCACAAAATATACCCGAGGGGATAGACCGCATAGTAACGGACCCCCCCTACGGCCGTTCTTCCAGTTCACGGGGCGAGGACATCCGTACCGTGTACTCAAGATTGCTGTTAACTGCAAGTGAGAGATTGGGGGATAAGGGATACCTGGCCGTCATTTTCCCCGGTAAAAGATATTACCGGCTCGGAAGTGAATATCTCTCCCCCGTGGAGATGCACCGTACAAGGGTACACTCCAGCCTGGAACGTTATTTTTGCCTGTTCAGAAAGGAGTGACGTTCAGGTGATGAGCACTCCGAACACATCCACCGTGTCGGACTGGCCGCTGCCGAGGGAGGTGATCTCTATGGTGACGATTATCAGGACCACGCCGCTGCGGGTGGCGTGTTCACGTGAACCTATGTGGAATACCATCTCTTGGGTGAAGTCGGAGGTTAAGATCACGGTGAAATCGGCACCGTCTCCGGAGGATATGTTCAATGTTAGATCATCGTACCGCATGTTTCCGTGAAGGAAACGAACGGACCAACTCTCGTTGCTCACCTCCCCGGGGGCTACTAAATAGGTATCGTCCCGGCCCTTGTTGGATATACCTATCACAAAACTCGCCTCACCGTCGTCCACCATCTTTACCCGATCACCTATCACTTCTACCTCAAAGGAGTGATCCAACTGGGCGACAAGTCTTTTGGCTCTCTCCCTGCCGGTGGCCTGGGATTCCACCGTGAAGAACACATCGGTCCTTTCCACCGCACCGGGAAGGGGCGATATCTCCAGCCTAACGCTGCGATTGTCACCCGGTTCCAGCTTGAACTCTGTGTGGTTTCCTTCGACTTGTTCCCATTGGGTTTCGTTATTGAACATAGGTTCCACGAATAGACGTCCGCTCCATGAGCGATTCTGTATGCTGTAACTCAGATTGTAGGTGTCCGCATTGGGCTTGCCCGTATTGGTGATCGTCAGAGTGTAGACCGCACTTTCATTGAATGGGATAGACTGATCGGCCGCCCCGTCCAACTCTATGGTGAAATCATACCTGAAGGTCTCCTCCCCTATGGGGATGGGATGGAAACAGGCGAGGAGCAGGACCATTGCCATTATCCCCACGCCCTTGCGTTTGAGATCCAGTTTACCGAGCTCGTTGAGGGGAGGGGGATGTTTAAGGCCCACGAAGAAAAGCAGGAAGATGGCGAAGATAAGCCATCCGGGATAGAATAGTATACCGAAGATCAGAAGGAATCCCGCGGCGATGTAGCTGGCGTATTTCGCCCCTTCGCCAAGAAGAGCTCGTACGATGTGTCCGCCGTCGAGCTGTCCCGCCGGTAACAGGTTCAAACCCGTCACCAGAAATCCCACCCATCCCGCAAAGGCGGTGGGATGCATGGTGGTGCCCGTGCTGAAGGGTAATATGCGGTCAAGTGCCATGAAGATCAAGGGATAGTTTATGACCCAGGCCACACCCTCGAAGTCCTGGGGGAGAGGCCTGTCCATGACCCCGCCCAGGTACAGACCGAGTATGGCCACGGGCACCGCGACTATGAAACCGCATATGGGACCGGCAACACCGAGATCCAGGAGTGATTTCCTGTCGGGGATGGGTTCTCTTATGCTTATGAAAGCGCCGATGGTCCCCAGGGGGGGTGCGAAGGGGAGGAAGAAGGGTAGTGATGCCTCGATGCCGTGGTGCCTCGCCATGTAATAATGACCCATCTCGTGGATACCCAGTATCGTCATCAGGGGAAGTGTGAAGAAGAGTGCACCGTTCACAAGGTTGTAAGTGGAAAATAGGGGCTCCACCGAATCGTAAGATGCCCACCACCACATACCCGCTATTAGGGTTGTACCGATGGTAACGAACAGCATTATTAGGTTGACCTTTGAAGAGCGAAATTTTCGTTCCTGCTGTTTCTTCACGCTTATTATGAACTCTCCCTTTTCCTTCCTCAGGAAGGGTACGAAGTTCAGGGGTACCAGAAATCTCCTGAGTTCGTCGAATCTTTCTTCGAAGTCGTCACCCTCGACTATCCGAACGTAGACGTTGACTATATCGAACTCCACCTCGGTCCTGTAAACGGTGAAACGCCTTCCTATCTCTGATTGGATGAACTCTATATCGTTCTTGAACTCATCTGGCCTTCTGACCATACCTGATTTCTTACGGGCAAGGTAGTAATAAGTCTTGTGCTCCCATAACCATGGACGGTGAAGAAAGGTTTATCACCACCTTGATTATACGTAAGCCCTGATGCGAAAACTCCGGCCTGACAAAAGTGGTGACGTACTGGGTATCCCCCTGGAATTGATGGTAATAGTGCTGGTGATGGCCATCGCCATCCCCATGGTTTGGGGCTTTGCCGGTATGTACATAAGGGAGCAAACTGACACTAACCTTAGAGGGGAGCTGGCACAGTTAAGGTACGCGATCGAGAAGGTGGCGGCCTCCGAGGTGGGCAACGTGCGTACCATCCGACTGGAATTTTCAAGCCACCCCATGGCAAGGATAGATTATGTTGAGATAGGTGGCGATGCACTGTACCAGTTTCAGCAGATAAGATATTCCCTGGGAGGCAGGGGACAGAACACCTATAACCTGGGTGATCTTTTCGTATCCAATTTCAGTCACGAAGGGTTCAGGACACTGGATATATCCGGACCCGGGACAACGTTGTTCGTCAAGAGAGGCGGGCATACGTACATGGACACGGAGGTCATAGAGATAGGGATAGTGGGTGATGTTTATGTGCCGTAAAATACCCATGAGAAAGGGTGTTGAGGGTATCACGGAGTTACCCTTCAAACTCATCATTATGGTGATGCTCATCGCCGTGGTCGTTCCCGTGAGTATCATCAGTTACCGTGATGTCAGACGCAGTGCATTCGACACCCATCTGAGGGACGAATTGAACAAGATAACCAAACTGGCAACCGTTATTTCAAGGGAGGGCAACCTTTCCAGCGCTCACGTGGAACTGGACATATCCGGGGACATGTTCGCCGGTGTTACCCATGTTAGCTTCGGGGATAGTGTCGGGGGTGATACACACCTCATCGAATACCGGATGAACTGGAGGGGCCATTCGGAGTACGTACATGTGAGGGATTTTCAGCTTAGCTCCCCCGTGAACAGCAGTTTCACCCTGAGGCGAGGTACTTACCGCCTGAGCCTTACGAACCTTCATCTATCGGAAGATAGTACGGTGATGATCGTATCCCTCGTGGGGCAGCGGATCGATCACGATAGTTTTTACACCTGATCCGGGGAAAAATCATCCAGGCTTCTCTTTTTCCAGCTCCCGCCTTTACCCATATGTATAACTTCCCAGCCATCTTCTTCCAGCCTTTCAGCGATGTGTCGACGATGGCATCTCGTGGGATCCTTTTCGAGACACATCATGGCGGTGGGACCCTTTGCCGCGAGTTCCTTTAACTCGTGGTAGGCATCCCTCCAACTTTCCCTGTCCATGGCCATGGGATAGTCATCTTCCAGCATACCTCCCAGGGCGGGTATGTGCACGTACATTATGCTCTTACCGAACAGGGTGTCTTTCAACTTATCGTCGTTGAAATCTTCTCTCCTCGATCTGGGGATGGAACGAACATCCACGAGATGGTTGATGCCCTTATCCAAGAGGAGTTTTATGAACTCTTCAAGTGTCTTTCCTTCGTAGCCCAGGGTGTATATGGTCTTCACGGTGGCGAATATCATAAGTACCATAAATATATTTTGGATTGATTTATGGGAGATCATTGGAAGGGGACAGAAATATTTATATACCGTATGTCTCTTGTATGACACACGACAGACAAAAGCTGTCGTTTAGATGTACAGGTGGAACCAATGATCGACACCGAGAAGATAACCGTAAGGCTCCCGAAAAACTTCATCAAGGAGCTGGACTTCCTGGTGGAGGTCGATGATTTCCCTTCCCGCTCTGAAGCCATAAGGACGGCCGTACGCGACATGTTGTATTATCGTGTCGAGATGGCGGCCGAGAAGGCTGAGAAGATGGCGAGGATCGAGCGGGCAATGACCCAGGCAAAGGCAGTACGAGACGAATATTTAAAACCTTAATTTCAAAAGATGCACTCTAACCCGTAAAATCCCCTTTACTGTCTTTGCCTGAGTCCATCACGATAATATATCTCCCCCCTTTCTTTTTTTTATTCCGAACGCATGTGAGGAATGAAAAAATAAGCAGAATCGTAGATTGTGTGGGATTTTTTTTATTCCGAACGCATGTGAGGAATGAAAAAATAAGCAGAATCGTAGATTGTGTGGGATTTTTTTTATTCCGAACGCATGTGAGGAATGAAAAAATAAGCAGAATCGTA
>JAFDTY010000082.1 GCA_019594055.1 Candidatus Haladaptatiplasma halalkaliphilum
AACGTCGAAAGAAAGCAAACTGGTAGAACTTATCACCGAAAGATTACATCGACCGTATCGTTCTGCGGTGGAGCGTGTGTTTTCAAGACTAAAGGCAATGGCCTCTTTCGAGAGGCCTAAGTCAAGGAGGTTGGGAAGTGTGATAAAATCTATCTGGTGGTGCCTTATCGGATATATGGTCCAGGCATTAACCGCATATGATAAAGGTCTCCCGGGCTCCATGCGTAAACGAACGATGCTCGTTTGAGAAAACACGACTACCGTAAAAAGGTAAGGGATTCGAACCAGTGGAAACGCTGTTGATATTGTTCAAGATGGCATCGATGTTCGTTGAATGAGTCAATACGATCGCTGAAATATGTCTATTTGATGGGATACATGATGGTTTATCCGTCATTCAAACCATTATGTTGAGATCCGATTTTGCATTTGGTTGATGCAACACCCTCTTTAAGTGTTGGCATCACACCATCAGAGTGAAAAGTACGTACTTGGATATTTACTCGTCAACCGTATCAGGTTTAACCGGAAATATAAAACTGGTTAAGGGCGAGATATGTAAAAAACAGGTGAAGTATGTCAGTGAAATCACACCGTGTTTTCTCCATGTCTAATTCGAGGCGCCGAACGCGTATAAAATTCTCCGGAGAAAAAAGGGGCAACCTTTATAACTGTAATGATTATTCTGAGGGCAGGTGGATTTAGAATGCAGCCAGCACAAATGGGATATGACCGTGGAATAACGGTATTCTCTCCAGACGGGAGATTGTTTCAGGTAGAATACGCCAGGGAAGCCGTGAAAAGAGGCACCACCACCGTTGGTATAAAGACCAAGGACAGTGTAGCCCTGGTGGTTGACAAAAGGATAACAAGTTCACTTGTTGAGACAAGGTCCATCGAAAAGATATTTCACATAGACAAGAAGATCGGACTTGCCACATCGGGATTGGTGGCGGATGCAAGGGTTCTCGTGGATTATGCAAGAGTGGTCGCCCAGATCAACCGCATATCATATAACGAAAGGATAGAGGTACCCACACTGGTGAAGAGGATAAGCGACTTCAAGCAGACCTACACCCAGTACGGAGGCGTAAGACCCTTCGGCACCGCCCTGCTGGTGGCAGGGATGGACGAGGAAGGGCCTCATCTCTTCGAAACGGACCCCAGCGGCGCTTTCATGGCCTACAAAGCGGTAAGCATAGGCATGGACAGGGACGAAGTGGAGGAGATATTCAGTCAGGAATATGATGAGAATATGTCCCTTGACGAGGCGATCACCCTGGCCCTCAAGGGTCTGACAAAGGCTGGGGACACGGACCTCAACACCCGCTCCCTTGACATCGCGACCATAACCAAGGAAGAGGACTTCAAGAAACTCAGCAAGGAAAAGATCAAGGAATATGTGGATTCGGTTACATGAGGTGAAACCAGATTGGGTAAAAAGGACTATCAAAAGGAACACACTGACACCCTCCTTGACGAATATGTTATAGCCAGATTGAGATCCCACGGCGACAATTTCGAGATATTGATCAAACCGGAAGCTGTGGAAAAATTCCGAGCGAAACAGGATGTTGACCTATTGGATAACATGCCGGTTGACAAGGTGTTCTCCGATGCCGCCAAGGGCGAAGAACCCGCCAGGGAGGCCCTTGAGAACGTGTTCGGCACCGTTAACGTGGAGGATATAGCCGTGCACATACTCCAAAAAGGAGATGTACAGATCACCACCGAGCAGCGCCGGAAGAGACAGGAAGATAAGAGAAAAGATATAATAGACAGGATAGTCAGAAACTCCATCAACCCCCAGACAGGAACCCCCCATCCTCCCAACAGGATCGAGAATGCCATGAAGGAGGCAAACGTACATATAGACCCCTTCAAACCCGTGAGCATGCAGATAGACGATGTCGTGGATTCCATAAAGGCGTTGCTCCCCCTCAGCTTCAAAAAATTACTCGTAGAGGTGAGATTGGGTGGGGACATGTACGGCAAGATTTACGGTGACCTGAAGGAGATGGGAACCGTAACGAAGGAAGACTGGCATAACGACGGTACCTGGAAGGGAGTGGTAAGGATACCCGCAGGTGTTATGGATGAATTTTTTGAGAAGATAAATGATAAAACAAAAGGTAAGGCGGAATTGAATATATTGGAAGAATAAGAAAATATTGATTTAGGTGTTTGAAATGAATGATAAAAAGGAATTAAAGAGAGAACTTCTTTTACCAGGAGATCTGATCGAGGACGAAGGAGTAAAACCGGGTAGAGGCACTTTCAAAAGGGATGGCAAGATATATGCGGCTACCCTTGGAATAAAGACCGTAAGGTC
Organism: Candidatus Haladaptatiplasma halalkaliphilum; assembly: GCA_019594055.1. GTDB lineage: Archaea > Thermoplasmatota > Thermoplasmata > Halarchaeoplasmatales > Halarchaeoplasmataceae > Haladaptatiplasma > Haladaptatiplasma halalkaliphilum. The sequence goes on from JAFDTY010000082.1 coordinate 2,333, forward strand.
CGGTTACGTGAATATAGCCGCCCAGAGCGGACGATACGATCCCAAGAAGGGAGACCGTGTGATAGGCACCGTCACCGACGTGAACTCGTCCATATGGATGGTGGACCTCAACGCACCTTTCCCCGCAGTGCTTCACGTCAACGATGTGCCATGGCGTGTGGAATTCGGAGACACGAAACGTTACATAGACGTTGGAGATGCCATCCTCGTGAAGATATCAAATGTGGACGAGTTGAAGAAGATACAGATAAGCATGGACGAGGAGGGCTTGAGAAAGCTCAACAACGGGCAGGTTATCGAGATAGCCCCCTCGCAGGTGCCAAGGGTCATAGGACGCAAGGGTTCCATGATATCCATGCTGAAGAACTACACGGACTGCAGGATATACGTGGGGCAGAACGGACGGATATGGATAGACGGACCCCTGGAAGGTCAGTATGTGGCGGTAAAGGCCATACAGATGATAGAGGAAAAGGCCCAGGTAATAGGGCTGACAGACGCCGTTGAAGAATATTTGAAGGCGGAAACAGGTAAGGTATTGGAAGTTGATAAAGAAAATGTATAGAATCAGGAGGAATTACAATGGCAGATGAAGACGTAAAATTGATTGACGAGAAAGGTATCAGACTGGACGGCCGACGCTTTGATGAATTGAGGCCGATATCAATAGAGGCAGGAGTGCTCAAGAGAGCCGACGGCTCCGCATATCTGGAATGGGGAGAGAACAAGGTACTCGCCGCGGTTTACGGACCAAGGGAGATGCACCCCAGGCATGCACAGAACCCCTCGAGGGCTGTTGTGCAGGCAAGGTACAACATGGCGGCATTCTCCGTACCTGACAGAAAGAGACCGGGGCCCGACAGACGTTCGGTGGAGATAAGCAAGATAATGTCGGAGGCACTTGAGGAGATAGTGTTCGTCGAACAGTTCCCCAGGGCATCAATAGATGTTTTCGTGGAGGTGCTGGAAGCGAGTGCCGGAACAAGGTGCGCCGCACTTACGGCTGCATCGGTGGCTCTGGCGGATGCCGGTATACCCATGTCCGACATAATCTCTTCTTGCGCAGCGGGCAAGATAGACGGTCAAATAGTCCTGGATCTTGGGAAGAAGGAAGACAATTACGGCGAGGCGGACGTCCCCCTGGGGATGGTGCCCTCGTCGGGCAAGATAACACTGCTCCAGATGGACGGTAACCTAACCCTGGAAGAGTACAAACAGGTGATGGAACTTGCCATGGGAGCATGCAAGAAGATCTACCAGCTCCAGAGAGACGCACTGAAGAGAAGATACTCCACATCACTCAAGAATTTTGAAGAGATGGCAGACGATACGGAGGAGGTGTGATAAGCATGAAAGAACTAATATCCAGCATAACGAAGGACTATCTGTACAGACTCATAAAGGACGGTAAAAGGCTTGACGGACGAGGATTGTTAGAACATAGAAAATTGGACATCGAAACCGGTTGGATAGGCACGGCGGAGGGCTCCGCAAGGGTCCATCTTGGAGATACCGATGTTATCGTTGGCGTGAAGATGTCCACCGGCGAGCCCTTCCCGGATACACCTGACAGGGGTGTAATGATAACCTCCGCGGAACTCATACCGATGGCATCGCCCACCTACGAGGCCGGGCCACCCAGAGAGGACGCCACCGAGCTAGCAAGGGTCGTCGACAGAGGTATAAGGGAAGGAAAGGTGATCGACATGACCAAGCTCTGCATAAAGGAAGGCGAGGAAGTATGGCTTGCATTCCTTGACATGCACATACTTGATTTTGACGGTAACCTGTTCGATGCCTGCGGTATAGCTGCCATGGCGGCACTGTTGGATTCAACGGTTCCTGCCGAGACCTTCGGATTCGGAGAGGACTATCCCCTACCGATAGATCATGTGGTTATCCCCACGACCTTTTACAAGATCAAGGAGCAGATAATGTTGGATGCCCGCCTCGAAGAGGAGATGATCTCCGACGCACGATTGACCGTTGGTACCAACGAAAAGGGCGAGATAGTATCCATGCAGAAGGGGCTTAGCGGTGTTTTCGACTACCAGGACACGCTATTCTGCATCGAGAAGTCCAAGGAGATCGGAGATAGTATCAGGGCATTGATGAAGAAGTAGTCGCCGAAAACGATTGCGACACCCTTTCCTATCTGTTCAGGTCAACCCTTTTCAAACGGTTGGAATTCATCACCACGTTGATGCTGGAGAAAGACATGGCGGCCATACCTATCAACGGATGCAGTAATCCAACGAAGGCCACTGGGATAGCGACCACGTTGTAGAAGAACGCCCATACCAGATTTTGCTGTATCTTCTTGAACGTCGCTTGGGATAGCTTGACCGCTTTCACCACCGCCGAAAGATCACCCTTTACCAGCACGATATCCCCGCTCTCTATGGCGATGTCCGTACCGGTACCGATGGCAATACCTACGTCGGCCTGCTCCAATGCCGGAGCGTCGTTGATACCGTCGCCTACCATAGCAACGAGGTCTCCGTTTTTCTGCAGTTTTTTGACCTCCTCAACCTTCTCATCGGGCATCACCTCGGCTAAAACCCTGGTGATCCCCACCTGTTTAGCGATGGCCCTGGCGGTTTCCTTATTGTCTCCCGTGAGCATCACCGGAGTTAGTCCCTTTTCCTTAAGGGCCTGGATAGCTCTTTTCGAGTCGCTCTTCAACTGATCTGCGATGGCGATCATACCGGCGATCTTACCATCGACGGCCACGAAGACCACGGTCTTCGCTTCCCTCTGCAGTTTTCTGAAATGGTCCATCTTAGTCAACTCGACCCCGTGTTCTTCCATGAGTTCCGGCGTACCCACCAATACCTCGGAGCCGTTTATACTTCCCTTCACACCTCGGCCGGTCACCGACCCGAAGTCTTCCGGTTCTTCGAGTTCTATATCTTGCTCCCTCGCCTTCTTCACGATGGCTTCACCCAGTGGGTGTTCGGAATTCACCTCCAATGAGGCAGCGTACTTAAGCACTTTTTTTCCTCCCACCACATCGGTCACTCCGGGTTCGCCTTTTGTTATGGTTCCAGTTTTATCCAGTACGAGGATTTTAACATCTTTCATGAGCTGTATGGCTTCTCCCCTACGTATCAGGACTCCGTTCTCCGCACCTTTACCGCTTCCCACCATGAGTGCGGTGGGAGTTGCCAGTCCAAGGGCACACGGACACGCGATGACCAGGGTCGCCACAGCCGCATATATTGCTAAAGAGATCACACTCAGTTCCGGGTTCACCCAAGGTAAAACCGGTTCCGCCCAAACCACGATGGAGTGGAAGGTGCTTGGGAAAACCATCCAAAGTATGAAAGCGCTTACAGCTATGGTGATTATGGCGGGGACGAAGTAGGAAGTCACCTTATCCGCATAGGCCTGAATGGGTACCCTGGATCCCTGGGCCTCTTCCACCATCCTGATGACCTGGGACAGGAATGTGTCCTTGCCCACCTTGGTCGCTTCGACCTTCAGTGCCCCCTCTTTGTTCATGGTGGCTCCGATCACTTCATCACCCTTTCCCTTATTCACCGGCATGGACTCCCCGGTGGCGATGGACTCATCCACCGAACTGCTGCCGGATACCACCACACCATCCGTGGGTATCTTCTCCCCCGGGCGGACAACCATGATATCTCCGATATCTATCTCCTCCACAGAGATCTCTTCCTCCCGGTCGTTCCTGATCACCCGTGCGGTCTTCGCTTCCAGTGTCATGAGTTTTTTTATCGCTTGAGAGGCCTTTCCCGTGGCCTTGTCCTCTATGTAACGCCCTACAAGATGAAATGCCATGATCATACCCGCCACACCCCCGTAGTTGAGTATATCCGGGCCGTATCCGAATTGATATGATACCGCGATGATACCCGTTGAATAGGCCGCCAGGGTGCCCAGCATTATCAGGGCGTCCATGTTGGGTGTGAGGTTCAAGAATGACTTTATTCCGGAAACATATGTCTCTTTACCGGTGTAAAACAGGATGGGTGTTGCAAGCCCCACGGTGGCGATGTTGTGAAATTTCATCCCGCCCACTGATATACCCAGGAACATGTGAGGGATCATCAGTACGAGCATGGGTATGATGAAAAACCACGCCACCATGGCCCTGCGTTTTGATGCTTCGATTTTCTCCATATCCCGTTCGACCTTGCCTTTCTCCCGCACCCCCTCCAACCACGTATCGGGAACATGATAACCTGTTTTTTTTACGACCCTCACGAAGTCGCTCTTGTGCACTCCACCGGGAACGTAATTTATGGTTGCCTTCTCTGTGGTCAGATTGACGTTCACCGAGATCACCCCGTCGAGTTTTTCAAGAGCTTTTTTTACCGCCTGGGTACACGAAGCACAGGTCATCCCTTCCACGGGCATATCAACTCGTTCACCCTCGGCCAACCTGTAGCCCGCGGATTCCACCGCCTTGGATATATCATCCATACCCACCTTCTCCTGGTCGAACTCGATCAAAGCCACCTTGGACGCATAACTCACGTTGGAACGCTCTACCCCTTCGAGCCTATTGAGGGACTTATCTATGGCCTGGGCACAGCTGGCACAGTGCATGCCTTCTATGGGTACGGTTTTTTTGCTCTTTGCCATACTTAACACCTGTGAACTAGTGGGGTTCCCCACATTTCTTAACAGTATCACACATGTACTTCATTATTTATTGCATTATTGGTTTACATACGTAAGAATATTTGTACGATAATTAACAAACGTAAAGTTTTTCTAGTACCGCGTCTAATCCATGCTATGGAATTGAGTGAAACACAGGCCAAGGTCCTTGAAATCCTTCAGGAAGACCCACGCATATCCATGCGCCGCCTGGCCCACAGGGTAGGTGTCAGCACCCCCACTGCCAGCGCCACGGTGAAGGAGCTGGAGGAATTGGGGGTTATCAGTGGGTATAAAACGTTACTGGACGCCGGTAAGCTCGGGCTCCATACCTTCCACCTGCGTATCCATGGGGACCTTCGGTCATGGGAGGATCTTGTGGAAAGCATTGTGGGTATAAACGAGGTGCACACCTTGAGAGAGCTGGACGACGGCAGCCTCCTGGCCGAGGTGCTGGTACCCTCCCTCGACATACTGGACGGTATAATGAGGAGGTTGAGGGTGCTGGTAGGTGTGGAGAAGCTGGAGGTTTCAAGGGTAACCGGCGAGTTCAAAAATTCGGGTACGGTGCAAACTGATGCCGCAACCGGCTTGAGCATCGACTGTTTCTACTGCAAGAAGAAGATCGCGGGAAATCCTGTAAAGCTAGAACTGGACCACAGGAAACACTACCTTTGTTGCCGTGTCTGCGCATCGGAGTACGAGGCAAAGTACAGTAGACTCAAGGATAAGGCGGGGAGTCCTTGACGGATGCCACTACACTGCCTTCTGTCTCGCGACTATCGTGAGAACAAGCCCGATGAACCCTAGTCCGATCCCAGCCAAGAAATTACCGGCGGGGTCGTCGCCCATGAGGGTAACTACAAGGAATATTATCAATCCGATTATCCCCAAACCCGCACCGATGGTTATCAGTATCTTGCCCACGGGGACGGATTCACGACGCACCATAAGGCCGCCTAGTATTACCACCAGACCACCCAAGGCACCTATCAACACCAGTACCTGGAATACTATTCCGAGAGAGTCCATGCCCGTTACTTCGATGGCGAGGTCTCCCAGGGCCTTCCATGCCGCGGCACCTGTAACACCCGCAAGGAGCATGAGTACGCCTCCGATTATGGCTATCAAACCTGCATTTCCATTAGTACTACCCATATGTGATCACGGTCCGTTGATATGTTGCTCTGTAATTAAACATTTCGTATAACGGGGCTTTGGGACAAAATCATTCTAACGGCAGCCCTAGAGTTTTGCGGTCCTCGCGAGTGGGTTTTATCATGCGAATGTGTATCTCTGCGGAGTATTCATTCAGGAATTCGATGATAGGATCAATGTCTTGTACCCTTACAATTAGTGTTTGACGGATGAGCCTTTTATGTGGGATGTCATCCAGTATACCGTGTAAGTGATATCTGTATTTTCCATGATGTGAACTTGTGTCTTGTCCGTAGAATTTCTTGCAGAACTTGTTTAC
>JAFDTY010000002.1 GCA_019594055.1 Candidatus Haladaptatiplasma halalkaliphilum
ACTGGAATTGCAAGGCAATTCCTATGACATCGGGAATGTGATTCCCGAAATGAGTTAAGGACATATCTAAATTACAGAAAGCATATGTCCTTAACTATATACCGTAAAACTCAGGGTTCATTCCTTTCCAAATCCGCCACCCAGCGGAGTATGGTATCCTTGGCTATGCCGTACTTCACGGATATGCCCGAGGCGTCCCCGGTATCAAGGAATTCGCCTGTTATTTCTTCCTTTACATGAGATGAGTATGATGTATCTCTTCTAGGGATTCCCCTTTCAGCCAGCAGTTGACATATCATCAACTCGTCGACCCCATACTCTCGTGAAATATCCCGGATATCCATTCCATCGCCATAGGCTTGTTCCACCCTATCTATCAACTTTATGGGGTTGCCTCTCCCACGCCAGGTGATGCCACTATCATCAAGCCACTTGTAGATGGTCAGGGTAGATACGCCGTGCTTTTCCGCCACGGGTGTGGCGCTTCCCACCTCCAGATATTCCCTTATCACCCTATCCCGTAGTTCCTCATCGGAATGCCTGTTCTTTTTCGGGATGCCCCTTTCCTCGATCCAGCCGTAGAGTGTAAAGAAGGGCACGCCGTACACTTCGTTGAGACGGGTGATGTCCTTCCCCTCCGCATACTCCCTTATCACTTTGTCCATGAACTCTTCGGTGTACTCGCTATCCATGCGGCACCTCACATTCTTGTTACCTATCCGCACATCACCTCTTTTCAACCATTTGTAGATTGTCATGGGTGTCAGATCGTATTCCCTGGCCAGTTCGGATACCTTCTTACCTTCCAGATACCCCTCTATTACCGCTTTCTTGTACTCGTCTATATATTTCATGTTTGTTTCCACTTCCTCATCCAACGGTATATGGTGGACGGATGGACTTCGTACTTTTTCGACACGGATATCACGTCTTCGCCACTCATGTACTCCCTGATAGCCTTTTTTTCCAGCTCCTCGGGACTTCCCTTTCCCCGTTTGACGATGCCTCTCTTGTTACGCCAGATAAGCATGGACTGTCTGGAGATGTTGTACCTTTTGGTTATATTCGATATGCTGTCGCCATCCACATAATCCTGTAAAGCCCTCACCTTGACCTCTTCTGGTATGGTTTTTGCCCTTCTTCGGATACCCTTCTCTTCCAGCCAACGGTACACGGTGTTTGGGTTTATACCGTGTTTTTTGGCGATACTCTTCCCGCTCTTTCCGTCCGTATACTCCCTGACCACCATTTCCTTGATATTATCCTGATAGGTACCCCCGGTCCTCGGTATCCCTTTCTTATCAAGCCAGTGGTAGATAGTTGTTTCGGCGATATGGTATTTTCTTGCCACAGGGCCCGCACACCCTTCCCTGAGATATTCCTCAATCACCTCCTCTTTCATATCTTCCGGGTATGCGTGACTTTTCAGGGGCACATCCCTTTCGCTCAACCATCTCAAAACGGTGGTGGTAGCGAGACCGTATCTCTTGGCCACACCATTGGCGCTACCCTCTTTGACATAATCCTCTATGACCTTTTCCCTGACGTCATCGGTGTAGCAGTGTTTGTACCTGGATATGCCCATCTCCTTCAGCCACTGGTACACGGTGGTCGTACACACTCCGTATTCCCTTGCCACGGGCACGGCGTTTCCCAGTTCCAGGTAGGCTTCCACCACCCTTTCCTTTAACTCCTGCGTATAGGCGTTCTTTCGCATCTCGAACCCTTCTTCCACCACCCATCGACACACGGTGTTTCGACTTATCCCGTGTTTTCTTGCCGTGCCGGAAGCGTTTTTTCCGTCAAGGTAGTCTCTTACCACCATACACCTGAATTCCACGGGGTGCCCGTGTTCGAATCTGGGTATCCCCTTTTCGTCCAACCAGCGGTATATGGTGGGCGTGGTGACACCGTATGTTTTTTCGATGTATGAACCGCTGCCCACCCTCATGTACTCCCTGATAGCCTTTTCCTTGAAGAATTCTGGATATCCGGATTCGTGTACGTGTACACCCTTTTCCCCGAGCCAGCGGTAAACGGTGCTTTTACTCACATCATATCCCTTCGAAAGTTCAGGAACCGATCTACCCTGGACATATTCCTGTACGACCTTGTGTTTGAACTCGTTGGAATATCTTATGATATATCACCTTCTACATCTTCATGAAAAATCGTTGTTCCTCCGTGAAGTTTACTCTGTTCAATAGAGGGTCATCGACATAACATCATTTTATAATTTTTGTAAACGGTAAGGGGATCCATTTCATCCCGTTATCCCACGGGATCATATTCAGGTGTACCTGATGTGATCACCGCTACGGAGACAAAATCCGCTGAGGGGTATGACCCCGAATTCCGATTCTTGCGGAAAATATTATTATCTCCCTCAGGATACCTCAGCAGATGATCCACCTACTCGACGAAAAACTCTCTCGTAAAAACTTCAAAAACTACGCTATGCAGAGTTCCCTGGCCGCGGTCATACTTTTTGCTTCCCTGTGCATACCTATCATCAGCAGTGAGATATTGATAGCAGCCATCGGCTCAACCGCTTTCGTTATCTTTGCGATGCCTTACCGGTTGACTGCAAGACCCAGGAACGTGCTGGGCAGTCATTTGGTTTGCGGACTTATAGGCTTGTTTTTTTCACAACTCAACGAAACCGTACTACCACAAACAGTGATCATCAGCCTTGCAGTAGGGGCAGCTATCTTTGCCATGGTGACCCTAGATATAGAGCACCCTCCCGCAGGTGGCACTGTAATATTCTTGGCATTAACCCCCGATGTGCCTGCCTTCATCGCCCTTTTACTGTTGGCAAACATAATGGTATTGATCTCATACCATATCAAACCGTACATGATAGACCTCATATGAATACAAGGTAACGAGCGAAGGGTATATAATACATGAACTGATTACAGGTGTGATTAGTTTGGCTAACAAGAAGTACAACAGCGAAGAAGAGGTAATAAGGGTACCGTACCCACGCAGAAGGGAAGGACAGATGTTCGCCATAGCCGATAAGATGCTGGGTGGCGGTAGGATACACGTTGTTTGCGAGGACGGGAAGTCACGTATGGGCAGAATACCCGGAAAACTCAAGAAGAGGATGTGGATCCGTGAAGGAGACCTTCTCATAGTCAATCCATGGGACTTTCAGGATGAAAAGTGCGAGGTACAATACAGGTATACCCGAACCCAGGTGAGCTATCTGAAGAGAAAGAATGACATACCCTCATCCATAGATATATTCTGACCCTCAAGGGAGCATAGAAAGAACATTATACCACCATATATCTACCACAAGGTATGAAGCGGGAACTTATGGATATCCTTCGATGTCCAAAATGCAAGGGTGTTCTCGAGCTTGAGGTTTCCCTGGAAGAAGAGGAGATAGAGGAAGGCACACTCTTTTGTGACTCATGTAAAAGGAAATACCCCGTCGAGAAGGGCATACCTGACATGCTGGTATGAAGTCGTCCCCGTTTTTTAGTGTTTTTTTCGTCCGTCCATGCAGTTGTACGAGCAAAATTGAACTTCATATTGCTCTACGAACTTTCTCTTCCTCGAAAAATCCTTGCCGCAGATATCACAGGTCAACGTTATGGCCTGCTCCTCCCAACTTTTCTTGCATCCGTAGGAACAGAGTTGTTCCTCGCTCCTATCTATCAATATCCTCTTTCTTTTGAAATCATCACCGCAGTATTCGCAGGCTACCGTTACCAGCTCGTCTCTAATGGGCCATCTTTTCTTGCATTCATAGGAGCAGAATTGATGCTCGGACCTATCCGCCAATCCCTTCTTCCTGGTGAACTCCCGGTCGCAGTACTCGCAGTGCAGCACCAGTATATCGTTCCTTGTTTCCCACATGTCCCTGCATCGGTAGGTACAGAAATGATGTTTCCTCATCTCGGCCAGAGCCTTGAGTCTTGTGAATTCCCGGCCGCAGTACTCACATCCCACGGCAACCCTGTCTTCCCTGAACTTCCATCTCTCGAAACATTCTGTCGAACAGAATAGGTTCCCGTTCCTGATCACTTCAGAAGAATCTGGGATGTTACCGCAAAAATCGCATACGACTTTTTCGGTGGCGTGCTCATCATTGTCCATGAAGACGGAATCCATCCTTTTTGATTCCCATTTATCCCTGCAATCTTTGGAACAAAAATGATCTCCCGTCATGCTGTTGATCACTTCGAAACCGGAAACCTTTTTCCCGCAAAAACCGCACTCCTCCGTTTCCATGTCCCTCACGTGTTCCAGAAGTGCCTCCGCCCTTTCCCTGCCCATACCTTTTATCCCCTGGAGGTCTTCCAGCTTCAAAAGGGTAAGCTCGTCCACTGTATTGACGGATAACTCCGAGATGAGCACTTCCGCCAGTGAAGCTCCTATACCGGGAACCTTCATAAGTTCATCCTTCAAGTCTTCTGTTCTTCTGTCCATACTTACAGTATAATCATATGCAAAATGCTGTTATAAGATATTTACTTGAATTTAGCAGATAGCTTGGAATCAAAGATAATCTTTCTGCAGCCTGACCACCTCGGTGCTGGTCCCGGCATCCCGGTACCTTTCCATGGGTTCCCGGTTCAATTCGAGGAAGTGGGGCCCCCACTTGAACAGGGATAACAATCCCTGGGCCTGCTCTTCCTCATCCAGTATGAAGAGTGCCGCTGCCAGGGCCTCCGCGGTGGTGAGCTTCAGAGGTCTGCCGTAATTCACCGGGTTGGCAGCCACGAGATACGGAAGTGCCCTTCCGTTGGAATACCTTTTCAACTTTGTATCTGCGTTTTTCCATGTGCAGTCCACCGCCTTTATCCCACCGGTGAGTGCCCTTTCCCTGTCCTCGGATGATACTGCTCTATCCGAAAGGGGTGTCAGGAAGATCCCGTCCCGTCCCAGTTCGTTGACATCCTTCAATTTGACAGCTAAACCCTTTCCCAGTATCTTATGTGCCGTGCATTTTTTCGGGTCGCACTCACCGTAATCGTATATGTAAAGTTCCATGGGTCTTAACTCTCGAGATACCTCTTAACCATCTTTATGGCGCAGACGTCTCCGCACATGGAGCAGGTGTCCTGATCCCCTATGGGCCTTTCACTGCGGTACTTTCGCGCCTTTTCCGGGTCCACCACACCCTTGAACATCCTCTCCCAGTCCAGGTCCTTACGTGCACTGGAAACCTCCCTGTCTATACCCGTATCGACACCTCGGGCTATGTCCGCGGCATGGGCGGCTATCCTGGATGCGATGGTGCCTTCCCTGACGTCATCCACATCGGGCAGGCCGAGGTGCTCCGACGGGGTCACGTAACATAGAAAATCGGCACCCTCGTAGGCAGCCAGGGCACCGCCGATGGCACCCACGATATGGTCGTACCCCGGTGCGAAATCGGTGACCAGGGGACCCAGGACGTAAAAGGGGGCATCGTCGCACAATTTTTTCTGTATCTTCACGTTGGCGGATATCTGGTCCATGGGTACGTGACCGGGGCCCTCCACCATGGCCTGAACCTTGGCCTTGCGGGACCTTTTCACCAGCTCTCCCAGTGTGAGGAGTTCCTGTATCTGAGGCCTGTCGGTAGCATCGGCGATGGAACCGGGTCGCAAGCCGTCACCGAGGCTCAGGGTAAGATCGTACTCTCTGGCTATCTCAAGTAAATAATCGAACTCCCGATAGAGCGGATTTTCCTCCTGGTTATGCAGTATCCAGGCGGTAAGGAATGAACCGCCCCGGCTCACCACATCGGTGAGTCTTCCCGATTCCTTCAGGGATCCCACCGCATTTCTGGTCACGCCGCAGTGTACCGTCACGAAATCAACGCCGTCCCTGGCATGCAGACGTATACTGTTGAACATATCGTCCGAGGTCATGTCAACGATGGCACCTTCCCGTGCCTTCTTCAAACCGCACTGGTAGATGGGGACGCTTCCCAGGGGTAGTGTGGTCTCGCCGATCATTGTACGTCTGATCTCATCCACATCTCCCCCGGTGCTCAGGTCCATCACCGTGTCCGCACCGTATTTTTCTGCGACCTTCAATTTCTCCAGTTCCAGACCTACATGGTGCATGTCTCCGGAGGTGCCTATGTTAACATTCACTTTTACCCGGAGTCCCTTTCCTATGGCGGTGGGTCTCGGTCCGTGTATGGAATTGTAAGGGAGCACTGCAAAACCCTTTGCAATGAGACTGGCGAGTTTTTCCGCTTTCATGGATTCGGTTACGGCACACTGTTCCACCACATCGGGTACACCCCTTTCACATTCTTCCATGAGTGTCATCGTGGTTCAATGAAGGGTCGAACATTATAACCTTTTGGATTGACAGCCGGTAAAAGAGAGCTATCTAATGTAAAAAACTAAATATGTTATGCTTTATCTTAAGCTGCCAAGGTGTTAATCTATGGTAGAAGAAGAGATGACTTGCCCCGTATGCGATTCGAAGATACCCGTGGATTCGGATAAATGTACTTTCTGTGGTATCGAGACGGAACTGTTACGCATGGTGGAAGAGAAAGGAGGAATCGTAGACGATGGGGTGAATGAGGGTCCTGTACCCGAGGAGACCTTGATCTTCGAATGCCCTATATGTGAAACAGATGTTGCCGAGGATGCAAAACGATGCCCTAAATGCGGGGCGATATTCGAGGAAGGAGTGGAAGATGAGGTGATAGAGGACGAGCTGGAGGCGGATTTCAATGAAAGGCTAGCGGAAACAAGGCAGAGTTTATCCACGGTAAGAGCAATGGGAATAGGGCTAGATCACCTGAAAGCACTACTCAGGGATGCCACAACCGCGGGTTCTAACGGTGAATACAAACGAGGTATCCGGATCACGGATGAATGCATACGATCTGCACAGCATATAGAGGATATAAACGAGAGGGTGGTCTCAGCGAGGCATCTGATTATTGAGCTAAAGGACCTGGGAAAGGACCCCGATGTATACCTGGATTTTTTACGTGAGGCGGTAAAAAAATTGGACAGCGGACTCTACGACCAAGCCACCACGGAGATCGAGAACATCAACATCATGATGGAGGAAGAGCTGGAAAGCCTGAAAACAAAAACCCGTGAGTTGGAGGCGGAATTCAAAGATAAATTCGAAGCCGCCAAGAAGAAACTTCTTGTGATCAGGGACGGTGAGATAAACATAGAGGAACAGAGGGGATTATTGAGGATGGCCAGGGACGCCGAGAGTGAAGGTGATCATCAGAGGGCGATAGAGCACCTCGACGAACTTCTGCTTTCATGCGAAAGCGTATCCACCATATTGGACATCATCGAGAAATTTAAAGAAACCTTAAATATGCTGAGAGAAAGGGGACTGGAACACCGATCCTACGTTCAGAACATCAGAAAAGGTAAGGGGATGGCCGATGAGGGGCGCTACCAAGAGGCCGAGGAGGTCATGGCTAAAACCCTCGAAGAGGCGGAAAATGCCCTGACCTGTGAAAGAGTTCTGAGCGATACCGAGAGTAGAGAACTGTATAACGACATGCGTGAAATTGTCAACGACCTGATGGAAAGGGTGATGAAAAGTCACATTTCACATGAACGTATCGACAGGATGATAGACAGGGCGTCGGAACAAGAGGGCAAGGGGAATACAGACACTGCGGCCCGGATACTGGAAAAGGTAGTGGGTAAGGCTGAAAAACTGCTCTTGATACGTAATATGATAGACCAGGGGAAGGTAAGATTAAAGGAATTGAAGAAATACGGCAAGGTGGACAAATCATACCTTGATGCCCTGAAGGAAGGCAAGAAATTGGCGGACAAGGGTGATTACGACACGGCCGTCAAGTTGGTGACCGATACAATAGAAGAGATGGATAACAAGATAAGCAAGACCTCCGGTGGTGGGGTCGCCGAAATAAGCAGGAAAACTTCCATAAAGGACATAGAGGACATGGTGTCCGAATTGAAGGATTTATTGTCAACTGCAAAAAAGCACGGTATAAAGGTGGAAGGAGGTCGCGAGATAATCTCGGAGGCCCTTGAAAGCGTTGCAGACAAGGATTTTGATAATACCCTCGAACTGTTAAGAAAAGGTAAGACCAGGATAATCGATTACCTGAAAGATGTCATTGACGGCAAGGTGGTCTCCCTTGAGCTGGCCATGGATGGCATATCAAAAGATGATGTGAAAACGGTTGAAAGGTACCTGGAACAGGTAAAACATACCGTGGAAGCCCACAAGATATTCGAGGCCCTCGAGTACCTCTCCAAGGCGAATTCCCTCGTTGAGGTTTCCGAGGAGCCCGTGGGTGAAGCAGAATCCAACGTTGCATACGCGGGAAAGCTCTTATTCGATGCCGAGATGCTTGGAATAGATGTTACCCAGGCGAACGAACTACTGGATAAGGCCAAACTCGAACTAGAAGTGGGGGATTGGGAAAGTGCCGATGAATTCGCAGGTGACGCACGTGAAAGGATATATCAGAATGTACCCGCCAGACTTCAATCACTGGTCAGGGAGGCTCAAGAGGACCTTAAGAAGGCCAAGATATTCGGTATCAACGTATCCGAGGAGATAGAAATACTGAAGAGCGCCACCACTGCAAAGGATCAAGGTGATATGGTGAAATGCCTAGCCTTCATGAAGCGTTACAAGGAAAGGATAGAATTGTTGAAGGTTTGACCTCTCCGTTCTCCCCCGTTATGTCGTATCCGAAGGTTTTATCTCCTAAAAGATAGTTATACAATACATGGAAGAAGAATTGTATTCACTTTCACATGATGAGATAGCGAAAAGGATATCATCCATGGAGATACGGGGTGCGGCATTCATAGCCAGGGCCGCAGCTATCGCACTTAAAAACGCCGCTGAATCCTTCCACGGGACGGACATGGGTGAGTTCCGGTCCCATATGTCCGGGGCCGCAGATGTGATAGGCTCCACCCGTCCGTCGGCTGTTTCACTACCCAACGCGATACGTTATGTTCTGGGTTCAGGAGAACACGATACCGTTGACGAAGCCAGAGACTACATGGTTGAAAGGAGCCGTCGGTTCGTTGAGAATTCGCACATGGCTTCCAAAAGGATAGCGGAGTACGGTGGTAAAAGGCTCAAGGACGGAGATGTGCTGCTCACCCACTGCAACAGCTCACTGGCCATAGGTGCCATGAAGTATGCATGGGGCCAGGGGAAGAAGATAAGCGTATTTGCCACGGAATCCCGGCCGAAAAAACAGGGTTACATAACGGTGCGCCAGCTTGCGGAGCACGGCATACCCGTGAACCTGATAGTCGATTCGGCGGTAAGGTATTTCATGAATCAGGTGGACCACGTTTACATAGGGGCGGACAGTATAGCCTCCAACGGTGCGGTGATCAACAAGATCGGTACTTCCCAGGTCGCCCTGTGTGCCCATGAATCTCGCGTTCCCGTGACCGTATGCGCCGAGACATACAAATTCTCCAGGGAAACAACCTTCGGCGACCTGATAAGGATAGAGGAGCGGGACCCGTCGGAGATAGTCGAGCCTGCAGATTTTCCCGGTGTAAACATAAGAAATCCTGTCTTCGATGCCACCTCCGAAAGGTATATCGACGCCATAGTTACGGAGAAAGGTATTATATCCCCCTCTAGCGCTTACCATATAATAACGGAGATGGAAGAATGAAAAACGAATATCTAGCCCTGGGCGAGGAATTGGATCCCGAAGGATACTTAATCTGCGATTACAGGGTAAAGAGCGATTTACCCATAGAAACCGCCGGCTCACGTATAGCCGAGGAGGAATCCACGGGTACGTGGACCAGACCCACGACACTTACGGAAGACATATACGAGAGATACGGTGCCAAGGTGGTCATGGCCCAAGGTAACATGGTGCGTGTGGGATATCCAGTGATCGATTTTTCAGGTGAGTTCGGAGGCGTTCCCCAGATACTCAGCATAATAGCCGGTAACCTCTTCGGACTGGAGTCCCTACGGGGTGTAAGGCTCCAGGACATATGGATACCGAAGGTCATCACCGAAAGATACCCGGGCCCGAGGTACGGTATCTCGGGCCTTAGAAAAATACTGGATAGGCCGGAAAAGCCCCTGATAGGAACCATAGTAAAACCAAAGATAGGGTTACCGCCCAAGGAGTTTGCGGATTATGTGTACGAGGCCGGAAAGGGCGGGCTCACCAACTCAAAGGACGACGAGACCCTGGTGGACCAGGATTTCTGCCCCCTGGAGGCCCGGGTCAGTGCGGTGAGCGAGAAGCTGGACCTTCTGGAAGAAGAGGGACATCCGATGATACATGCCCACAACATTAGCACCTCGGCACATGAGATACTGGATGCCGCGGATATCGCCCTTGAGAACGGTGCAAGGCAGTTGATGGTGGACGTCTTCACCGAGGGCTTCTCCGGGGTTCAGGTGCTTGCGGAAGATCCATCTGTGGGCGTACCACTACACGTGCACCGTGCCATGCACGGCGCATTCACCAGAGATCCCGAACACGGCATCTCCATGCCGGTGGCCTGCAAACTGGTAAGGATGGTGGGTGGAGATTCCTTCCATATCGGAACCTACGGCACGGGAAAGATGCACGCAAACATATCGGAAGAACTGCACTCGGAGAAGGCTCTAACGGAGGAGATGCACGGTATACATCCAACGATACCCGTATCAAGCGGGGGTTTGCACCCTGGCCACATGCCCGAATTGATGGCTAAGAGCGGTAACGATGTACAGATACAGGCAGGGGGAGGTGTTTCGGGGCACCCTGACGGCGTCAGGGCGGGCGCTACCGCATTGATGCAGGCTGTGGATGCAGCTTTCGACGGAATACCCCTCAGGGAGTATGCAAAGAGTCATGACGAACTGAGAAAGGCACTAGAAACGTGGGGATACAGATGATAGAGAGGTTGAGGGCCAGGACGATAGATATCGAGGCGGGTGACTGCAAGGTCATCCTCAACAAGAAAGATGCGGAAAAGATGGGCCTGCGGAGTCAGGGCCGTGTGAAGGTGGGCTCTTCCCATGGTCATACAGTTGCCATAGTCGAGTTGTCCGAAACCCTGGTCAAAGAGGGGGAGATAGGTGTTCTGCACAGGGTGGTCACCAATATCAAAGTCCGGGAGGGAGAGGAGCTTACCATCGTACCATCGGGAAGGCCCAAATCCATAGATCATATACGTGAAAAACTGGAAGGCAAGGAACTATCGGAACATGCGATAAACGAGATAATCCGCGACATAACCGATCGGAGGCTTTCGGACATAGAATTATCGGCTTATGTGTGCGGTGTATACGCACGGGGGATGAACCTCAGGGAGACCAAGGACCTTACCCTGGCCATGATCAAAACCGGGGAGACCATAGAATTCGATAAACACCCCGTATTCGACCATCACAGCATCGGGGGAGTTCCAGGTAACAAGATAACACTTCTGGTGGTACCCATAGTCGCCGCTGCCGGCCTGCTGATACCCAAGAGTAGTTCCAGGGCCATATCCAGCGCCGGAGGTACCGCGGACATATTCGAGGTACTCGCCGATGTTACCCTTTCGTTATCCCAGATCAAATCCATTACCGAAGAGATCGGAGGCGTTATCTCATGGGGCGGTGCGGTAAATCTTGCACCCAGCGACGACCTGATAATCCGGGCGGAATATCCTCTGCGGATAGACCCCTACGCCCAGGTGCTGGCATCCGTACTGTCCAAGAAGAAGGCCTTCGGGGCGGAGTATCTGGTTATGGACATACCCGTGGGACCCAATACGAAGGTCGAGGACATGGAGCAGGGAAGAAAGTATGCCAGGGACTTCGTCACCCTGGGTGAGGAGATCGGCATCAACGTACGCTGCGCCCTTAGCTACGGCGGCCAACCTGTGGGAGAAGGCGTAGGCCCTGCCATCGAGGCCCGGGAGGCTCTGGCGGCCCTGGAAGGAAAGGAGGTGCCCAACAGTTTGATAGAAAAATCCGTGGAGCTGGCGGGCATGATACTCGAACAGGGCGGGTTACCTGAGGGAAGAGGAAAGGAAAAGGCAAGAAAGATACTTTCCGGCGGGGCCGCACTGAACAAGATGAAAGAGATAATTCAGTACCAGGGAGGCGACCCCGAGGTTACGTCGGACGACGTACCCATAGGCAAATATTCCCAGGATATATTGTGCAACAGGGACGGGTATGTGGGCGCCATAAACAACCGCTGTGTCATCGAGATCGTACGGGCCGCCGGAGGGCCCCACGACAAGGGCGCCGGGTTCATACTGAAGAAGAAGAGGGGTGACAAGGTGGATAAGGACGAATTGCTCTACACCATCTACTCTGAAAACAAGAGCAATCTGAAGGAAGCGGTCAAACTAGCCAACCATCTGAAACCCTTCTTCATAGAAGGTATGATACTGGAAAAGCACCCATCCTATCGCATGGTCTGAGTTTATATGTGGTGCCTGACCTTTACGGCTATGCCCCTTTCCGCATCCACCATCTCCATGCCCGACATCACCGCCACACCAACGCCTCTCAACTGACCATCGTGGACCACGACGCACTCATCCCCGGGACTTAGCCGTGTGTCCGCATCCGTCACACCCACGGCAAAAACCGTACCTTTGGGTATAAAATCCTCTATCTCCACCATGTTTATGCCGTAGTCCATCAATATCTTACCACCGTGGAGTGTTAAGGAGATAAGACCCCTATCGGATATCATCATCCCTCTCTGTTGGTCCCGGGCCATGATCCTGTACTCCGGATATCGACCCTTCACCGAGGCGTCATCCAGGAGATGAACACCCTTGGGACCGAATTGGAATCTCACGAAGGAAAGCAAATTTTCCCTGAGGTATCTCCCCATATCCCCCCTTCCTGTACCCGCATGGGCCCTGATCTCATGGGCCAGTCTCCCCAGGGCCCCGTCGTGGGTGGGGTGGTCGCCCCCGGCGGTGTTCACGTGATCAAGGTGCTCGACTGCAAAATCCATGTCTTCGGGCAGGTGTGAAATTATGGCTCCATAACTCCCTTTATCCAGCAGGTTATCCACCATCTCCACTATGGTATCCCTCTCTTCCTCGTACCATGTGTGGGTCACGGGAATATCATAATTTTGTGCCGGGTAGAAGAGTTCCAGCTCCCTGGGTACCATCCCCAGGGGTGATGTGAGTACCACCTCATGAACCCTGGTCCAGTCACCATTGTTCACGGCGAACCTGAACTTTTTATGGCTGGAGGAGCGAGTGTAAGGCTTTCTGGCCGAGCATGGTAGTAATAGCAGTATCTCCCGCTCCGGAGGTTCGTATATGGTGAGCAGCCTCTTTCTGAACCTTTCTATGTCCGGACGGTTATACGCCTCCCGGGTGGTGACGATCACCCTGTCGCCGGTTACGGGGGTATACGGGATGATGAGGTCGTTCCTTGAATCCACATGCCTCAATGCCTCCACGAGCCACGGCTCACTCCTTACACGTGTTTCAACCAATTCCCGTATACGACCCCTGATAATGCCTTCCTTCACCAGCCTAAGCTCCTCATCCATCTTCGCCCGGTTCAGTCCGTCATCTCCGGGAAACCCCATCCAGTCGGAGATCTCGACGCCCCGGGAGCCCAGCAGGTCGCTGTACGTGGTATCGAGCACATCGACTCCCAAGTAGGACAGCAGGGCCATGTTAACCGGTGTTGCTATACCAGGTACGTAGACGAGCTTGTGGAAGGGTATCTTGCTTCTCAAAGTAAGTATCCTCCGGGCAAGGTCATGCCCCCTTCCCAGTAACTCAGGTGAATTCCCCAGTACGTATAGTTCGGCCATGGGGTCGGGCTCCTGATGGTATATCACCTGTATCTCTCTTTTACCGCCCTTGCTCTCCACATGATTACCACCAACCGTTGCCGTATAGGCGAAGCTGGCCGGTATGCTAAGTTCCTCCTTTGAGGGTTTGAAGAAAGAAACGGGAACACCCATCTCGAACCCCTCGCCGTCTGACAGGAACATCATTTCTTCCCTCCGATCAGGGTGCAGTATGACGGGAGTTCTCAGGACCTTTCCGTCTATATTCCAGATACCTGTTCTTGCCAGGCCCCATCTATGGGTTATCTCTATCATTTCAGGGTGTAAAATGTCTGATATGGTAAAAAGGTATCGTGCATAAAAAAATAAAAAGAAAGGGGTGGACTATGTTATAGTCCTATTTTCCCATTATCTTCATCCAGCCGCTGGATTCGTATATGGATAGCTTGCGTTGCTCCAGTTTCGTCTTGAATTCGTCCCAGGAAATCTCTTTCAAGCGTTCGTTCCCGCCGCCCTTCTTGGTGAATTGAAGGATACCATCGGTCTTGTCTACCATGGCTGGTACAAGTTTCTTGTCGGTCGCAATCTTCTTGGCTTCTTCCACGCTTATCGGTTTCATGCTCATATCTTTTACCTCCTATTTGGAGACAGGCCGGCATCACCGAACCCAGTACATGAAAGGGCTAATAATATATAAAACTTTCGCTAAATTCCAGACATTTTCACCCTTTTTTGCGGTAAATCATGTTGTTTGTGTCAGACAATTTTTTCATGTATCATCACTCACATTTGACCGTAAACTATATGCACATGTGTGCAAATATAAATCCTTACTCTTGGAGATATAAAAACATGCTAGACCGGGAAACCATCGTGGGAAAGGAAGTCGGAAGACTCGACAAAGGAACGGTTCCTTACTGTGATGATTTTTTAACATGTCTCACCCGTGCCAAAGAGGTAGCCCACGACGAGGACTTTTTGAGGTGCCTGGATAAGGCAATCTGTTTTTCAGGGTAGGGATCGTTACCTTATACGACTGCCAGGAGATATCGCTCTGTCTAGGTGCAGGGGTTTCTCTCCGACGGTGAGTACCTTCGCTCTTCCATCCGTCACGCAGGCTACCGACGGTGTCGTCGGTAACACATCGTCCACTGCCGAATAGTCCTGGTCACCCACCAGTTTTTTACCTTCGGCCACGACCACCTGGAGGACGAATTCCTGGAACTCCTTGAAGGATATCATGGATGCGTCACCGCAGGTACCCTGTACCTGGGTTCCCGGAGCTTCACCGGAGAGCACCAGGGAAACGGTGTCTCCCTCCTCTCCCGCGAGTATCATACCCCGGGACTCTATCCCCCTGAGTTTAGCGGGTTCCAGGTTGGCCACCACCACCACGGATTTTCCCGTGAGCTCGTCATTCGAGTAATGCCCTTTGAGCCCGGCCACCAGGGTTCTCCTGTGATCCCCCAGGTCCACCTCCATCACCTGCAAACGATCCGCGTTGGGATGGTCCTCTACCTTCAGTATCCTAGCCGTTCTTAGATCCAGTTTTTCCAACTCTTTCATGGTTCCTTTCTCCTTGAATAGATGTTCCAACTCCACGTTACTGTAGAGTGGTTCCGGTTTATGGAGTTTCCTGCCCCCCGGCACCGGTCTCAGGGCGTCTTCCCATGAACATTGATGCACGCTCCCTTCCATACCCAGGTACCCCCAAAGGGTGTCCATGGTGTGGGGTAGATACGGCATACCGGCCACCGATAGTGCCTTGACCATCCTGATGGCCACATTGAGGGTGGTGCTGCACCTCTCACGATCTTCATTGTATTCCGCCCAGGGTGCCCTTTCGTTGAAGTATCTGTTACCCTCCCGGGAGATCTCCAGTAACGCCCTCAGACCGTCCTTGAACCTGCATTCCTCTATCGCCTCACCCACCTCCCTGACTTTGCTCTCCATGGATTCCAATGCTCCCATGTCCCTCTCGTCGAGTTCGCCGGGAAATGGTATCTCACCGAACCTGGAGTATGCGAAGGATAGAACACGGTGTATGAAGTTTCCCAGGTTTCCCACTAGTTCGGTGTTGTTCTTTTCCGCAAAATCCTCCCACGAGAAGTTGGAGTCCCTCAGCTCGGGCATTATGGCGGTCACATAGTATCTTATGGCGTCCGCATGGAAATTCTCGAGCATATGGGGCAGTGGGACGAACAGTCCCCTGCTGGTGGAGAATTGTTTACCTTCGAACCTCATGAACTGGTTGGCAGGAACGTTGTGAGGCAGGTTGAGCTCTTCATCATACCCCATGAGCATGGCGGGCCATATGATGGTGTGAAAGGGTATATTGTCCTTGGCCAGGAAATAGTAATGGGGGGTTTCATCGTTCTTCCAGAATACCTCCCAGTCCTTACCGGTGCTCTCCGACCATTGTATGGCGGTGGAGAGGTACCCGATGACCGCTTCGAACCACACGTAGATCTTCTTCTCCCGGTAGCCGTCGATGGGTACGGGTATACCCCACTCCATATCCCTAGATATGGGTCTGTCCTTTAACCCCTCGTCCAACCATCCCCTGGTGAAGTTGATCACGTGATTTTTCCAATCTATTTTTGAGTCTATGTACTCCTCCAGTGCGCTCTGGAAAGCACTCAGTCTAAGGAAGAAATGCTCGCTCTCCCGTAGTTCCGGTCTTCCCTGGCAGAATGTGCATTTGGGTTCAACGAGTTCCTGGGGATCCAGCAGCAGTCCGCACTCATCGCACTGGTCTCCCTTTATATCCTCCGCACCGCACCTGGGACATATCCCTCTAACGTACCTGTCCGGCAGGAATTTGCCACAGTCGGGGCAGTAAAAGGTTTCCATGGTATCTTTGTAGATATGACCCTTTTCGTAGAGGTTACTGAAGAGGTCCTGGGAGATCCTTTTATGGGTTGGATGGGTAGTGTAGGTGAACAGGGTAAAATCTATACCCAGGTCCCGGATAGCCTTTGTATTTATCCGGTGGTACCTGTCGGCCAGTTCGGCAGGGGTTATACCTTCCTTTTCCGCTGCCGCTGCCACCGGAGTTCCGTGCTGGTCGGATCCGGAGACCATCAGCACCTCCCGTCCTTTCAACTGGTGATATCTCTTGAATATGTCCGGAGGCAGGTAACACCCGCCTACCTGACCTATGTGTATCGGTCCGTTTGCGTAGGGCCATGCGACCCCTATGAACACACGTTTCATGTGGAACGCAAATGATTACTAGTATTATAAATTCATCTGTCTCGGGGGTGCGGCATTCGGGAAGCAGTGCTTCACTCGTCGAACAAGTTCTCATCCCTTTGTTAGATTGAATTTGATATAGTGCGATTTTTACGCTGTAAAAATCGGCATCAGTCGGAATTTTCAGAGAAAATTCCAACAATGCATTTTTTCGCTAGAAAAAATGCAGGCGCCGGGATTCGAACCCGGGCAGAAGGCTTGGAAGGCCTTAATCCTAACCAAACTGGATCACGCCTGCTTTGGGAAAATTAAACCCGGATATGGCAGTCTGCATAAATCCTTTTTGGTAGGCCCCATGAGTAATGTTAATACCTAGCCACATCTATCCGATAAATATGAACAACGTTTTCGTGACCGGTCCTCCACGCTCGGGCAAGAGTACCATGGTGAAGGTGCTCATGGACGAACTGAATTTGGGCGATTTCGGTATCCTAACTCCCGAGATCAGGAGGGACGGTAAAAGATGCGGGTTCAAAATCGTGGACCTGTCAACAGGTGAAGAAGGTGTGCTGGCCCACGTCGACAATAAGGGTGGACCCAGGGTGGGCCATTACGGCTTGAACCTAGGGGAACTTGACAGGATCACCGAACAGGCACTTCTTGAGATACCCGAAGGATACCCCATGGCCGTTATAGACGAGATAGGGACCATGGAACTGCACTCGAAGCTATTCGAAAGTGCGGTAATACGCCTCCTGGAATCCCACATACCTGTGCTGACGGTATTGCACAGGAACTATGTGGAACGGTACGGAAAATACGGTACCGTACTTACGTTGGATAAGGATTATGATCAGATAAAACGAAGACTGGCCGTCATACTGAAGGACATGTCCCGTGAACCTCCCAAAACCTTATAACCGATGTACTTATTAGCACAATCCCGTGAACGACAGATGACAAGATTCATAATAATCACGGGCGGTGTTTTATCAGGACTCGGTAAAGGCATAGTGACATCTTCGCTGGGTAAATTGCTGAAATCACGGGGCTTCTCGGTAACCGCGATAAAGATGGACCCCTACCTTAATTGCGATGCGGGAACCATGAATCCCTTCGAACACGGTGAGGTATTCGTGCTTCGGGACGGAGCAGAGGTTGACCTCGATTTCGGAAATTACGAGCGTTTCATGGACCTGGACCTCTGCGGAGAGGATAACATAACCACGGGTAAGGTTTACAGAAGTGTGATAGAAAAGGAACGCTCCGGTGAATACCTGGGAAAAACCGTTCAGATAATCCCCCACGTTACGGACGAGATAATAAGGCGTATCTGGAAGGTGGCAAATGACGCCGGTACGGATATTGTACTCATAGAACTGGGAGGAACAGTCGGAGATATGGAAAGCGCACCCTTCCTGGAGGCCAGCCGACAGCTGCGGATGGAGTTGGGGGACGACATAAAAAAATGTTTCTTCATACACACCACACTGGTTCCCACCCTCAATGTGGTGGGTGAACAGAAAACGAAGCCAACCCAGCATTCGGTACAGGAACTTCGGGCCATAGGCATAGAACCCAACGTTATCGTCGGCCGCTCCGACAGATACCTGGAAAGTTCAACCAAGAAGAAGATATCACTCTTCTGCGACGTTCCGGTGGAAGCGGTGGTGAGTTCACCCGATGCCAGCAATATATACCGGGTTCCCCTGATACTCGAGGATGAGGGCCTTGCGGATTACGTGATGAAAAAGATGGATATGGACCCGTTGTACCAGGAGAGGAAATCCGATGCACCAGGTCTGGAAACCTGGAAACAGTTCCTCGAGAGATTCGAGAATCCCGAATCGGAGATAACCATAGCTCTTGTGGGTAAATACTGTGACCTCAAGGACGCCTATACCAGCCACGAAGAAGCCCTGAATCACTGCAGGGCATTCACGAGGACCCTTATCAAGATGAAATACATAGAGTCCGAGGACCTGGAAACGGAGGAAAATATCCTGAAACTATTGGGTGATGTGGATGGTATATTGATACCCGGCGGCTTCGGTGTCAGGGGTATCAACGGAAAGATAAATGCCGTTCATTACGCAAGGACAAATAACATACCCATGCTCAGCATATGCCTCGGGTTCCAGGTATCGGTGATCGAATTTGCCCGCAATGTCCTGGGATACCAGGACGCAAACAGCTCGGAATTCGACGATCGGACGGAACATCCCGTGATCGACCTGATGGCCATGCAGAGGGGCATTGACATGATGGGGGGGACCATGAGATTGGGTGCCGAGAAGGTAATGTTAGAGAAAGGTTCGAAGGCGTACGGAATATACGGGACCGAAGAGATAGAGGAAAGACACAGGCACAGGTACGAGGTCAATCCGGATTACAAGGACGAGTTCGAGGAAAGAGGTTTTATGTTCAGTGGTAAAACCCTCAACAAGAAGAGGATGGAGATATTCGAGATACCCGAACACCCCTTCTTCATGGGCTGTCAGTTCCACCCCGAGTTCATCTCCAGACCCACGAAGCCCGCACCCCTGTTCCTTGCATTTGTGAATGCCATAAGGGAACGAAAAGGGCTTACATAGGTGGTCGCATGAAAGTGGATGTGATCGACAACGGGGGCCAGTGGACCCACAGGGAATGGAGGGTACTCCGTTACCTGGGTGTGGAATCCAGCATCATCCCCAACCACACTCCTTCCCACCTCATAGATGCCGATGGCCTTGTACTCTCGGGTGGTGCCCCCACCATATCGGACGAATCCCTTAAGTTGGGTAATACGGACGAATACATCGAACTGGGAATACCGGTTTTGGGTATATGCGTGGGTGCGCAGTACCTTGCCAGATATTTCGGAGGAAGGGCGGGTCCGGCGTCAATCCCCGAATACGGAAGAACGGAGATCCACGTGATCCATGAGAACGATATCTTCCTGGGAATCCCCGAAACATTCATCGCCTGGGAATCCCACAACGATGAGATAAAGGAGCTGGGAAGGGAGTTGACACTCCTTGCCAGTTCGGAATCGTGCAAAGTGCAGGGTTTCAAGCACAGGGACAGAAGCATATACGGATTGCAGTTCCATCCGGAAGTGGAGCACACCCAGTACGGAAGGGAGATATTCAACAATTTTTTGAAGGTCTGTGAAGGATGCTAGACTTGGTCCTATCCAAAAAATATTCGTGTATCCTGGTATCCCCTGTCAGTTCTGGATGAAATGAAAGTGCCAGATAGTTTCCCTCCTGGGCAGCTACCACGATACCTTCCACGGAAGACAATGCGCGGCAATCACCCCATACTCTTGTTATGGACGGAGCTCTTATGAAAACACCGGGAAAATCCCGGGCTATCCCACTGACCTCCAGGTGCCTTTCGAAAGACTCCCTCTGACGTCCGAAGGAATTGCGAACAACACTCATGTCCATGAGACCAAGAAGCTCCGTATCCGTTCTTCCCACAGAATGATCCCCCTCCTTGGCCAGCAAGATCGCACCGGCGCATGTACCCATGATGTTCATCCCTTCGTCTGCCCGTTCCAGGAGGTTTTCCCTCAGCTCAAATCTGTCCAACAATCTGGAGATAGTGCTGCTTTCGCCTCCCGGGATTATCAGTCCGTCCACTTCCCTTAAACTATCCGCTCTCTTTACCTTGATAACCTTACCCTCGATACCCCTGCGCAAGAAAGCTCTTTTCATGGAAATCTCGTGTTCGGATACTGCGCCCTGAACGGACAGGATCCCTATGTTCATGCACCTACAATAACGGGTGCTTTTTAAGTCTAACCGTCATACGATACATTTATACGATAAAGTTATTATGGGGTAACCATACACAGTGAAAAAGTTACATAACGAGGATAAGTACATGTGCGGCATCGTAGGTGTTTTAGGTACGTTGAAGGCGTCGTCTGAGATATATAACGGTCTGTACGCTATCCAACACCGGGGCCAGAACGGTGCCGGGATGTACATATCCAACGGCGATAACGGAAGATTGGTGAAGGGTGCGGGTCTTGTTGGTTCGTTGTTCAACGAGAAGACCCTGTCCGAGCTGGAGGGAAGCTCGGGTTTGGGTCATGTACGCTATCCCACCATAGGAGGCCCCGAAACCGTGGACGCCCAGCCCTTCGCGCTCCCCCACCCCGTTGAGATGGGCATGGTCCATAACGGCAACATAGTCAACTACGGACAGCTCAGGGACGAGATGGGTCTGAAACTGGAATCAAAATGTGACCTCGAACTCATACTCAACGTATTTGCCAGGGAGTTGGAGGCCCTGGGTAACGTAACTGAAGATACCATATTTACCGCCGTGGGAAATACCATGGACAGGCTGAACGGAAGCTATTCCGTGTTAACCATGATCCCGGGTATCGGTATGCTGCTGTTCAGGGACCCACACGCCTTCAGACCCATGGTATTCGGCAAGCGCATTTCACTGGACGGTGTGAGCTATGCAGCGGCATCCGAGAATATCGTTCTCGACATACTGGGTTACGATATATCGAGGGATGTCAAAGGCGGGGAGGCCATCCTGATAAAGGAGAACAGGAAAGTGGTTTACAAACAGATACGCCCCGAGAAGGCACACCATTGCATGTTCGAATGGGTATACTTTGCCAGATCGGACTCCACCATCGAGAAGACAAACGTTTACGAAGCCAGATTGAGGTTGGGAAGGGAACTGGCCAAGGAATGGGTAAAAAAGGATATCCACATAGATGTGGTGGTACCCGTCCCCGACACCGCAAGAACCCTCGCACTCTCCATGGCCGAGTACATAAAGGTACCCTTCAGGGAAGGCCTTTTAAGGAACAGGTACGTTGGACGGACCTTCATCATGCCGGACCAGACGTCGAGGGAGACCGCGGTTCGTATCAAACTCAATCCCATTATCGAGGAGGTCAAGGGTAAGAGTGTCGCACTCGTGGACGACAGCATAGTGAGGGGGACCACATCAAAAAAATTGGTGTCACTCCTGAAGAGGGCCGGTGCCAATGAGGTCCATTTTCTCTCCGGATGCCCTCCCATCATATCACCCTGTTACTACGGTATAGATATGCCAACGAAAAGGGAACTGGTTGCCGCTAACCATGGTGTAGAGTACGTTAGAAGTACCATTGGCGCGGATACCTTGACCTATCAGACCATCGACGGTCTGGTCAACGGCCTGGAGCGTGAGAGGGAGAAACTATGTCTTGCCTGTCTCAACGAGGATTATCCCACACAGGTAAGGGAGGACATCCGAAAATATTTCTGCGATTCAAGAGAACGGGACAGAACATGCCCGGCGGATACTACCTGATAAGGGTATCCGACCTTCGGGGCCCGAGTGATATTAACTCTACCGGGAGTTCCGTCTCTTTTTCGATGAATTCGATGTACCTCTTCATGCTTTCCGGGAGTCCGTTATATCCCCCTTCCAAAAGGAATTCCCAGTTCTCGTCCTTCCATCCTTCAAGGGTCTCATACACCGGCTCGCAACCCTTCAGGACCTCCATATCCCCGGGGAAGTTCTTGATATCATCACCCTCGTACCTGTAGCCCGTGCATACCTTTATGCTCTCCAGACCGCCAAGTACATCCAACTTTGTTATCGCCAGGGAGGTGATCGAGTTTATCCTTGCTGCATACTTGATCATGACCATGTCAAGCCAACCGCATCGCCGCGGTCTACCCGTGGTGGTGCCCACTTCCCTACCCTTTTCCCTTATATATTCACCAGTATCGTCGTCCAATTCGGTTGGGAAGGGTCCTGTGCCGACTTTGCTGGTATAGGCCTTGACCACCCCCATGACCTCGTCTATCATCACCGGACCCACCCCGGCTCCCGTACATGCATTACCGGCTATGGTGTTAGAAGAGGTGACGAAGGGATACGTCCCGTGGTCTATATCGAGATGTGTTCCCTGGGCCCCTTCGAAGAGGATGTTTTTATCTTCTCTCAGGGCCTTGTGGAGGATCACCGAGATGTCGTCGACGTACTTTTTCAACCTGGAACCGTATTCGATATATTCTTCCATGATCTCATCCACATCGAAAGATACCTCAATACCGAAGGCACTGAATATCCTGTTCTTTATGGGCACCACCAGGGAAAGTTTTTCCCTCAAAGTATCCCGAACGTAAAGGTCAGCCACCCTGATACCGAACCGGGCTACCTTGTCCGAATAACACGGTCCTATCCCCTTCATGGTGGTCCCCGCCTTGAAATTACCTTTTAATTTCTCCTCCAGGACATCCATGGCCCTGTGGTATGGCATAATAAGGTTCGCCCTGTCGGACAGTACCAGATTATCGGCACTGATCCCCCTCTCTTCGATACCGTCTATTTCATCTATCAGTACCCCGGGGTCCACAACAACACCGTTCCCTATGATCACCTTTTTTTCCCTACGGAGTATTCCCGACGGGATGATGTGGAGCTTGTACTTTTCATGGCCGATGATGATGGTATGGCCTGCGTTGTTGCCCCCCTGAAAACGCACTATGTAATCCGCCCTTTCCGCAAAGTAATCCGTTACCTTACCCTTACCCTCGTCTCCGAACTGCGTACCCACTACAACTACCGATGTCATAGTGTGGGTAAAAAGAACCGGTTATTTAAGTTTTTTAATCCAAAAATTTATTAAAGGAACTACTTTCTCCCAGGGTGTTCACATGAAAAAATGGATAACGTATCTGATAGTGGCGATAATCATCGCATCCGTAGTCGGTGTGACCCTGGCATGGAATTATATGCCCAGGGATGAAGAGGAAGTCAAGGTAGTGGAGATGGGCGACACCGTTACCGTCCACTACACCGGTTGGTTGAGGGACGAAAGGATCTACGACAACAGGCGGGTATTCGATACATCCCTGGAGCGAATCCATGAAGAGACCACCGTAACCTTCCAGGAAAGGCAAAGGGGTGATCCCTTCGCGTTCACCGTGGGCTCCGGAGTGATAGACGGATGGAGCGAGAATGTGATCGGATTGCGTGAAGGACAAACGATATTGGTCGATATCCCACCGGAGAAGGCATACGATACCAGGACAGAGGAACTCATCTATCAGGTTGACAGGGTGGAGCGCATCCCCATGCACGAAACTATCCGCCTGGAAAAATTTGTTGAAGATCACGGTATCTTCCCCAAGATAAACATGGTGGTCCAGGACGCTTTTTGGACCTGGAACAAGGTGGTCATAGGCGTGGAACACGAACACGTGGACTTACGGCACGAGCCCGATGTGGGGTCGTACTACAACGCTTACGCTCAGGGCGGTCTCGGCTGGAGTTCCAAGGTAATATCCCTTGATTCGTCCGCGAACTCCGGTGTGGGAGAGATAGTGGTGGAGCATCATGCGGAACTGAGAACCGTCGTTCGCTCCAACCATCTCCAAAAGCACGATGCCAGATTCGGACAGGTTTTGACCGTAAAAAGGAATGCGGGTCAGTCATCCACACCCGAAGGTGTGGTTATCGAGACGGGCGACAAGATCATCATCGACTTCAACGAGGAGGTTGCCGGTCGTACCCTTACCTTCAGGATCTCCGTACTGGTGATCTCAAAGGGTTGAGAACAGAACGATACGGTCACATCATCACGCACCTTGAGGTATTGTGACTGAAGCGGGCAGTCACCGGAACCGGTTCCGGTTTGCCCTCAGAAGTCGTAACAACTCCTTCTTACGCGGGGGTTACACAGGAACCCTGTTCCTGTTCACTCCCCGCTTTCTCATTCGCATTCGAAGCGCGGGGGTAGCCAAGCATGGCCAACGGCGCTAGATTCAGGGTCTAGTCACATAGGTGTCCGAGGGTTCAAATCCCTTCCCCCGCATACTTTAATTTTCTGAAGCGAAGCGAATGAAAATGAAGTAGAGGAGGAAGAACTTGTTTCTTCCTGCGAATTACAAGGGCTTTGCCCGAAGTAAAAGAGGGACATCAGTCCCTCGCATTCATTTTTTCTTTGAGTTTTCGAAAAGAAAAATGAAGAGCAGGAACTCAGTTCCTGCGGACTTTTTTAGTTCTGGAGCGGATTCATACCCGGCGACCACAGAGCCCTTCACGGTTTACCGAACTTTAATATGGTCTTGAGTTTTCGCTTCTTGTACAGGTTGGGATTGAAGAGGACAACAGCGGTGAATATTTCAAGCCTGCCTATCCACATCAGTATGGTCAGTACCACCCTCCCCGCCGTGGGGACTGCAGAGTAATTGTTCATGGGTCCCAGCAAGCCCAGGGCGGGCCCCACATTGCCTATGCATGATGCGGATGCAGACAGGGCGGATAGAATGTCCAGGCCCATCGCGGTGAGTATGAGCATGCCCACAATAAATACCATCAGATAGGCAGCAAAGAAAACGACTATGTTGTCAAGAGTTTTTTCGTCCAAAACCTGGTTGCCCAACCTTACCACCAGCACTCTTCTGGGGTTGATGAATTCCCGGATCCGCCTGAACACCATCTTGATTATAAGAGTGACCCTCAATACCTTCAAACCACCGCCCGTGGAGCCTGCCGAGGCCCCAACGAACATCAATATCAGCAGTATCAGGCGCGCAAGGTCTGGCCATGCATCGTAGTTGGCGCTGAAGTATCCCGTGTTCGATGCGAATGCCACCACCTGGAAGGTTGCCGCCCTGAAGGATTCCATCAGGGGCTGCCCAGTGTCTATCAGAAGGCAGGTGACGATGAGAATACCGGATGCGATTATACCTAGAAAAACATGAAGTTCGGTGTTGGAAAAGGCCTTGCGTATGTTACCCATGAAAACCTGATAGTGCAGTGAAAAATTTATGCCACCCAGAAGCATGAAGAAGATTATTATCCACTGCACTCCGGATGGAAAGTATCCGGCACTGGAAGTATGTGGTGAAAAACCTCCGGTGGACATGGTGGTGAGGGAATATAGAAAGGCTTCATAAAAGGCGGTTCCCGCACCCAGCAAAAGTATGAGCATGCAAAGTGTTAGTAGCCCGTAAATATACCACAGTATCTTTGCGGTTTCCATTATCTTCGGTTTCAGGCGGGTGATGGATAGTCCCGGGGCCTCGGCCTCCAGCAGCCTCAATCCCCCTTTGCTGAGCTTGGAGAGCACCGCAACGGAAAGAACGATCACTCCCATGCCGCCTATCCACTGGAGGATGGCCCTCCACATGAAGATGCTCCTGTGATGCTGTTCAAGTGGATAGGGGAGTATGGTGGCCCCTGTGGTGGTTATCCCGGACATGGCCTCGAAGTAGGCGTCCACGGGGGAGGTCAAGGTTCCCGTCAACATGAAAGGTATTGCGGATATGGCCGCCAGTACCAGCCATGTGGTGCTTACCAGCACTATGGCCTCATTGTGGTAGAAGTCCTCCGCCTTACCGAAGGCTTCCAGGGGATATCCTATGGTGATGGTGAAGGAGGCCATGAAAAGGAATATAAGGGCATTCACCGGTATGAATCCGTGGAACAGGACCCCTTCCTGATACCAAAGAGCCGGAAACACCGGTAAAAAAAAGGCAAAGCCGAACAGCTTGAGTATGGTCCCCAGATTACCGATGATGATATTCCATCTCATCTAAAATAAATCCTCCACGCAACTAATCTGGTCCTTCAGCACGAAGAGTATCACCTCGTCACCCTTTTGGAGAGCCACCTTCCCACTGGGGATGATGGTATCTTCCCCCCGGATGATGGCCCCCACGATGCATTCATTCGGTAAATTACTCGTTTCCAGGCTTTTACCCAGTATCTTCGATTCTTCCGTTACATTCATCTCCAGTATGTATAGGTCACCACCGTGTATCGATATGGCTTTGAGTGGATTTAGCTCCCTGGCCAGTCTGAGCATCATCTGTGCCGTCTGTAGCTGTGGGGAGGCTGCCATGTCGATGCCCACGGTTTCGATCAGTGATTTTAGGCCCAGTTCCTTGACTACCGCGATGGTCTTTTCAACACCATATATCTTCGCCAGCAAGCTGACCAGCACGTTGAATTCCTCCGACGGTGTGGTGGCCGCAAAGGCATCTATACGGAGTATGCCTTCCTCGATAAGTATTCGTTTGTCTCTAGCATCTCCATGTATTATCTCAAGACCTACCAGGGATTCGGCTGCCTTCCTAGCCCTTTTTTTGGATACCTCGATTATCTTGACGGTCATACCCCTTTTATCGAGTATACGAGCAACATTGATGCCTATGTTAGTTGCACCCACTATCATCACATTTTGATGTTTTCTTTCTCTCTTTGTTCCAAGGAGTTGTCTCATCCTTTTTGAGCCTTTTACCCCGTCCATCATCACGATCAATTTGTCGTCATCCTTTAACACCGTATTGCCCCGAGGTACGAGGATATCATTTTTCCGAATTATAGCGCCGAGGTTCACATTCGATGGTAGGGCGATATCGGAGATCCTTTTACCGAGTACCTTTGACTTCCGCATGACTTTGTACTCGATCACATTTATCCTTTCACCCATGGACAAGTTCATATCGATGGCCGCAGGGGTGCTGATGATGTTGGCTATCTTCTTCGCTATGAGCAACTCTGGCGATATGGCGAAATCGACACCTATATTCGAAAAGCGTGTGGATACCGGCTTTGAAATGTATTCCAACCCGTTTATCCTGGCCATGGTCCTGCATCTCGCCGCCTTGGCCATGGAGCACGTCACCAGGTTCGTCTCGTTATCGTCGGTAACCGCGAAGAAATGATCCCTGTGTTTAAGGTCCAGGGAATTAAGAAGTTCGGGTCTTGCACCGTTACCTTTTACTACCTTAACATCCAAAGACCTGGCCCTTTCGCAAGCTCTATCTTCTCTATCTACTACGATAACATCGTGGCCCTTTCTACTGATGGATTCGGCGAGTTCGTATCCCACTTCTCCGGCACCTATTATTACAGCCTTCATGCTTCTCACAGTTTTTTTAAGACTATGCCCAATCCCTATAATAATTTATCCAAAGGTTTACTTTTTAACACCTTGCTGTGGGGTCTTACCTTCACCGAGCAACCTTCGGCCGTGATCAGTTTTTTCATGTCCTCCTTCCTTATCACGACACTCCCCTCATCCACCAACTGGTCGGAGTAAATATTCACCAGTATATCCTTTTCCTCCGAGCTCAGTACCACCAAAGAACCTTCTTTGATACCAAGCTTGGCAAGGTTGTTTTTGTTGATCCTTGCACGCCCACCCATGGTAACCGGGCTTTCCTCAACATTGAGATTAAGACTTCCGGACATAACCGTTGGATATAGCCCTTATCGTTTTTAAGATTTATCCCGCATTTCCAAAATATACGGGTGAAAGAGATCACGCCCTGAATTTTCCTTCCAGAAACTTTTCTGCAGCCCTGGAACAAGTATCATGGGTCAATCTCCGGTCTAGTTCCGGTTTAACAAGCAGCCTTTTTAGGGCGTGAACAAGCCCTGTCAGGTTCCCGGTAAAATCCCAGTCCTCCAGATACGCCATACGTATGATACCACCATCCTCCGGTGGGAGTATGTTGGGGTGATAAATCCTGGATTTCCAGATCACCCTGGGTGCTTCGAAGGGATATCCCCGTCCCAGACGTATGTCCAACTGATGGGTGAAAGTCATGGCTAGCGAATTTCCCACCGTCACCGGGCCGGGTGTATCCTTGAACACCAAGGTAAGATACAGGATGTCCCCCTCCCGGACCGTGTCCATATCCAGATCCATGCCTTTAAGGGAGTCTATCTCGTTTTCGATCCTCTTTCTCCACATATCTTCGGGGAGGGTTCTCTCCGTGTCTGTGCGTATCAGGGTTAGTTCCTCGCCCCCCTCAACACCGGTGGCCGACCATATAACATCCTTTTGGACCTTCCTGGATGAAAGGTGTAGTTCATAGTTACCTTCCAATCCCCAATACTTCACCAATCCCTCGATGGTGTTATCCACCTTTTTTCGAGGGTCAACCTCTATATCGACCCGTTCTCCGCCTTTCTCGTCGAATACCTTCAACCTTATGGACATGGAGAGAACACAAGACAGGGTAGATATAGCTTTTTTTCCCTTTCTCGGCGCATGTTCTTCCCGAAAACTATATATCGTCAATTATCTTAGAGTCTGTTCCATATATATGCTCCGGGGCATTACACAGATTTAGGATTACCATATTCATGAATGCCATGGGTAGTAAAACTTATTATTTCCCGGAAGCATACCCGGTTAGAAAGAACAACGGAGATGTAAAAGATTGTCAGGGAAGTTCCTCAAGGCTAGGCAACTGGCCAAGGAGATGGAAGAAAAAGCAAAGAAAACGGCCGAAGAGAAGAAAAAAGCAACTGATAGTTTGCAAAAGGCCGAAGATTTGCTGGATTTTTCCCTGGAACTGGGGGTTGACGTGGGTGAGGCCAAGGACCTCATAGACAACGCTTCCAAGAAGATCGTTGACATGCGCTGGGAAGAGGGTGTGGAGGATCTGAACAAGGCTATGGAAGTACTGAGTCAAGCGAACTTCAGTGTACTCGATGATTTTTTAGACGGTACAAAGGAAATACACGAACTCATGGGGGATACGGAGAGGTGTGATGGCTCTCGGAAAAGTATGGAAAGTGCCATTGAACTTGCCGGAGAAGGTAAATTCAAAGAGGCCTTGGAATTAGCCAAAGAGGCCATGGAACTAGCCAAGCTAGAGATCCACGAGAAGCTGACGGACGAATTACATTCGGTTGAAACCCATATGCTCACCCTCGAGGGTATGAATAAGGATACCACCGAACTCAGGGATATACTCGACCAGGCCAGGGCTTTGGCGGAAGAAAATAATTTCGGTGAGGCATCCACACTAATATCCGGCGTGAATGAAAAGCTCCACGGAGATCTACAGGAATCCCTCAACGAGAGCATATCACGACTTGAGATCCTGGTGACAAAAATCCGTAACGATGGTGAGGATACAACCGATGTTGAGGCCTCCATAAGCAAGGCCAAGTCACGTGCTAAAAACCTGGATATCGACGGTGCCATGGAGATGATAAAGGAGGCCCAGGGTATCATAAACGAGTCTCTGGAGAATGTGGTGTTGGTAAGATTCCAGGAACTCAGGTCGGGCATGGATGATGCCATGGCGATAGAGGCCGACATGGGACCGGTGAACATACTTTTGAAACAGGCCGAATCCATGAGGGACGAAAGGCTTTTCAGCGAAGCCTACAATATAATTGAAGATGCCTTCGAAAAGCTCGGGGAGGCAAAATTCCACCGGGTTTTAAGGACCATAGCCGAGTCCAGGGAGAATTTTATCAAGGCAAAGAATATTGGTATCGATATATCCGAACCCATGGAATTGCTCAACAAGGCAAGAGATGCTCTGAAGGAAGGGAATCACAAGGGCGCCCTGGATTGGGCCATGGCAGGAAGAAGCAAGGTCAAGGAACTGGTCAAGGAATACGATGAGATCGAGGCCAGGATAGAACGATCCAAAAAGATGATCGCCGACTTGAAGGAGACAAACATAGACCTGGAGGTTGCCGGAGAGATCATATCCGAGGCACAAGGTTACTTTTTGGATAAAGATTACCAGACCGCCGTGGAAAAACTGGATGAGTTCCAAGAACACGCTGATAAGGTAGCCTACGGCAAAGTGATGGAACTAATCGAGGAATTCGAGATGAATATGATGACTGCCGATGAATTGGGTCTGGATGTGGCTGAGCACTCGGAAATGCTTGAAAAATCCATCGCCCAGATCAAATCGGGTATATATTTGGAGGCCGGAAAGATAGCCCAGGAGAACATCGGCGAATTGAGTGAAGCTATATCCAGGGAAATGAAAGTCCGGTACGAGAACATCAGAGTACTGGTGGAGAAGATCAGAAAGGACCTGGGTGAAGACGAGGACCTATCCGAATTGAACCGGGTAACGGAGGACATGGAAAAAGTGAGAGATGTCATGGAGAAAGGCTTTCACAGGGAAGCCATCGGCATAATTCAAGGCATTTCCGAGAAACTGGAGCGCTGGCAGGTGGGTGAAGCGGACGGAGCCCTTGCAGATGCCAGGGAACTGGTGGAACTCGTGGAAAGACTCGGGATAGAGAACATAGACCTGAAAGATTACATGAACAATATCGAAAAGGCCGAAAAGGCCCTTGAGAATGAAGATTACACCACAGCCATACAAACCTCGCACTCTATCGTGGATGAATTGAACAACAGGATGCGAAAGACCTCGGAAGAACAGTTCGCACATGCAAAGATGGAGGTGGTGAAGGCAAAGAAGGCTGGGGTTGACATAGAGGAATCGAGAAAGAGACTGATAGACTGCAAGAAGCAGATAAGGGATGAAAACTATGCGGAGTCCATCAAACTCTCCATGAAGATCCAGGAGGAGGCTCTTACCCTCAGGGAAAAAAGGAGAAGCAGCTACGAGATAATCACCAGAATATCCGAGGAACTGACAAGGTTGAGACGGGAGGAGGGATTGAAGGACGTAGGTGCCGCCAAACAGATACTGTTAAAATCGAAGGAAAGTTTCCAGAACAGGGATTACACCCAGGCCGAGAAACTTGCCGAGCAGGCGATGCTCAAGATAGAAGAGGTTCACGGCAGGTATAACTACGAGAACAAGGAGAAAAATCTCAAGGAACTGATCGCCGAAGCCGAGGCCATCGGTATGGATGCTTCCCAGGAGGAGGATGCACTAGAGCTGTGCATCAGAAATTCGAATAGGGGTGAATATGAAATTGCCGTGGAGAAA
This sequence comes from Candidatus Haladaptatiplasma halalkaliphilum, assembly GCA_019594055.1. Classification (GTDB taxonomy): domain Archaea; phylum Thermoplasmatota; class Thermoplasmata; order Halarchaeoplasmatales; family Halarchaeoplasmataceae; genus Haladaptatiplasma; species Haladaptatiplasma halalkaliphilum. The sequence continues at coordinate 31,627 of JAFDTY010000002.1, forward strand.
TTGAGCGAAACAATAGAATCACTTGTAAGCAAGATGGAAGGATATGTTAAGCCCGAGATAGAAAGGACAAAGGACATAATCGACTCTGCCAAGGATATAAAGATAGACCTCTCTGGACCGGAAACGAAACTAAATGAAAGTATGGAGTTATTGAAGAAGAAGGATTTCAAGAATTCCGTAGAGAAGATAGAGGCGTGTCGAAGGGAGATCGAGGATATACGTGACAAAAGCAGAAAGGCGGCCAGCCAGGTTAAACAGGTCAAGGAACGGATGACGGAGGCAAAAGACCTTTATGCCGATGTAACCGAAGCGGAGATAATATTGGGCAGGGCCATGGATGCACTCAAAAAGGACGATTATGATCGGACGATAACAGAGGCATTGAATGCGGAGAAGAGCATATCCCGTGCGGAAAAAATAAGGGTTGAACGATTGCTGGCGGCCTTCGAATCCAAAACAAGTGATATACGAAGGCAAGGGATCAATACCGCTCTGGCCGATAACCTTTTGCGACGTGCCGAGAAGGCCATGGAGAAGGGTAGTTATAAAGAGGCGATCAACCTTGCCATGCAGAGCGAGGGAGAGCTGGAAAGGATAGAGCTTCAACAGGATATCTCCAAAAGATGCATATCAACCACCAGTGACAAGGTGAATGCTGCCAAGGAGGTCGGCATAAAGGTGGAAGATGCGGACAAATTGCTGAAACAGGCGATCCAGGCCTATCAGGCCGGCTTCTATGTAAAGGCCTTCGACAATGCGGTGAAGAGCGGGGACGTACTCAACAAGACAGTCAAGGCCCACGATAGCACCAAGGAACTCATGGGATTGCTTGACAAAGCGGTCAAGAGCTGCGAATACCTCGGATGGGATGTTCAAGATGCGAAGAAGTATATGACGGAAGGGGAGCAGGCATTCCAGCGCGGTCTTTACGTGAAAGCACTTGTGAGCACCAGGAAGGCAGAAAAGTCACTGGTCTCCTTGGAAAAAGACATACCTGACAAACTGAAGGAAACCGAGAACATAATAAAGAGGATGAAGCAATTGAAACATGATGCCGGCGGATCCGAAGAATTGCTCAGGCAGGCCAAACTATCCCAGGGCATAGGTGACGTACTAGAAACCTTCATGTTAATAGCGGATGCCATGAAGAAAGCCGGTGTAGATGTGCATAACGAGTACAACAGTTCCATCACCGAGGCCGTATCCCTGCTGGCAAGCGCGCACAAATTCGGTGCCGATATAGGGGAGGCGGAAAGACTTGTGGAGGAAGCGAGAACCCTGGAGTTCGAAGACATCGGCAAGGCAAGGGATATGGCCATGGAAGCGCTTAAAGCCGTTGAAAACACCCTTGACCCCTACAGCCCCAAACTGGAGATGGAGTTCAAGGGTCGGATAGATCCGGAAGGATGGAGTAAGGTGACCTTCGTGATGACCAATACCGGTAAGGGTGTAGGCAAATCACCATCACTGGAGTTCCAGGGATGTGAACATAAGGACATGGTAATGCCTTCCATGTTGAAGGCCGGGGAAACCAAGGAGATCGAAGTGGAACTCAAGGCAATCGACGAGAAGGTAACCGTAAAGGGAAGCGTAAAGAGGGTATTCGATGACAAAAGCATCGAAGATGTTCTGGAAATAGAGCCCAAGGCCGGTTCCTACCAAGTCCAAAAATCTACGGGTGAGGAGAAATGCGACCTCTGCAAGGGGAACATAAAGAAGGGACTGGATATGATAGTCTGTAGTTGTGGCGAAACCTACCACAAAACATGCGGTGAAAGGGGAAACGAGTGCAAGAAATGCGGCACCGGTTTCGCACCAAAGAAGGTCACATCCAAGAGGGTTTCCCTCAAATTGTGATCTCATGGACCTTCTTATACACGCATGTTGCGCGCCCTGTTCCACCTATTGTGTGAAAATTTATACGGATAGTTACAGGGTTGCGCTCTTTTGGTTCAATCCGAATATACATCCGTACACCGAGTACAAAAAAAGATTGGATTCCATGCTATCCTACCATGTGGCGGAGCTCGTGTTAAAGGACGAGTATCTTCTGGAAGAGTTCTTTGAGAGGACGGCGAAGGTTGATAACCGATGCTCGGCCTGTTACCGATGGAGGCTGATGGAGACCGCGAAGAGCGCCTCCGAGAACGGTTTCGACGCCTTCACCACCACCCTTTCCATCTCCCCTTATCAAGACCATGAACTCATCAGAAGGGAAGGTGTAGCTGCCGGCAATATCCACGATGTGGAATTCGTCTATAACGATCTAAGAAATGGTTTCAGGGAAAGTCGCAACACGGCCCGAGAGATCGGACTTTACATGCAAAAATACTGTGGGTGCATCTTCAGCGAGGCCGAGAGATACCTTAAGGATCAGTGCCCTTCTCGGTAGAACTTGCCTTCCCCGCCCCTCTCCTTTATTCGCTCGATGACTTCTTTAGCCCAGTTCTCCAGATCCTCTTCCGCTATCTTGTAATCCAGGGATTTTACGTCTATACGGTATTTCGGTGCCGCAAGATAGCTGACCGTCATCATGGAATCTTCCGTATCCCTTATGTTGTCCAGGGCGTACTTGATGTCATGAACCCCCCGGGGGGTCATTGAGAAAAGTTCGATGATACCGGTTATGGATATATAAGGTGGTGATATATTGTCTATGGCCATACTGGTAAATTTTTCAACCCATTTCCCCTGGAAACCGTGTTTCTTCAGTACGTCGGGGTCCATGGTGCATTGCTCAAAGGCCTGGTATATGCTTCCGAACTCCTCAATCAATCGGTATCCGAAGGTATCGTAGCATTCGTCTATATCCATGCCGATATTCTCGCAAACTATGCCCAGCATCTTTTCGGCCTTTTTATGATTCTTCCATGCCTGTATCTTCTGTCTTCGCTGATGCTCGTTCACCTGTTTCAACGAGAGGTCGATATGGCCCTTTTCCTTGGTAACTCGGAGTACCTTGCAGACCCTTTTCTGTTCTTCATGAATGTGATTTCTTATCCTCTTCACCCACCCGGATGATATCTCGGAGATGTGGATGAAGCCTTCCTTACCCTCGTACTCCTCGAGGTCCACGAAGGCCCCGAAATCCCTCACATTCCTCACGTTGCATATGACGAGTTCTCCCTCGCTGGGCCATTCGTAATCCTCTTCTTCATCCATCAACCGACCTCTTCCACTATCTCGCCCTTGAATGAGGCATGCCCGCCTCCGGGGATGACCAGTACGGAGCCGCAAACCAGGCAAGACACCTTGGTGGATGATTTTTTAAAAGTTAGCTGTTCGTTACCGCAATCCGTGCATTTTACCTTTACAAAAGATTTATCTTTTGACATGATGATCATTCCGTGAGATCCAGGCGCCTCGCCCGTTTACCCTTTTTCTGCCATGTTTTACCGCATTGGGAACATGTGTACTTCAGGTAGGTTCGTTTAACAGGTTTTCCGGCACCCGATGGTTTTGGCCAGGGGAATCCTCCGTAACCCGCTGTCACACGTCTGAAACGCCGCTGACCCTTCCGCAGTTCGGAAACCTTTCTGTTCTTACCCTTGGAGATGTCCATGGTGGTGTGAGAGTCACAGCTTGGACAGTAATCCTTTACTTTTCGTGGCTTATTCATGATAGGGCTCCCATTACTAGGTAGGGTATAAAAAATTATCCCTTTGGCCAGTAGCAGGGTGGCGGGATAGCGGGAAGATATTATCAATATATCGGTGTAAAGTAAAAATTATTTGGTAGCGCGACGATGGGTGAACATGAAAAAATTGTTCCTGCCACAGTAGATAATTTTCTATATCATCCGATGTGTGCCCAACATACGGTCTTTGACTTTCAACCCCGTTAAAGTGAGCAAAGAAAAACACAAACGGACCACCTTTCCCATCGTCCGTGTTCCATGAACAGGTCTTCGAAGAGTTGATGTAACCTCGGATTGTTCACAAGAACCTTGTGTTCGTCCAAGATCAGGTGGTATCGAAAAATCCATCCTCCGTGTAATTCGTGACGTTCATCGTCTTCTATGAGTAAGACGGTAGAAACGTTGTCGAAAGTCAGCATTTTTTCGACACTTCGTCGATAGTCTCCAGGATGTCGCTACCAGCAACCTCTGTACCCCATGGATATGTGGATGACACGACCAGCAAAACGACCAAGGCACCTATGAGCAAAGCGAGGAATATCCATTTCATCCGTTCTTTGATCTGCAGGGTGATTCACATTAACGATAGTAACTTATTGGCGTTTCTTCTTGAATGGTTCTTATATCACCACAGCTACTGCACTTGAATTTGAAAATGAATCTTGTAGCTACCCTGATAGGATCATGGCGACGATTCAAATCTGGGGCTTTGCCCACCTCACATCCTATAATAGGTGGTCTCCATCTTCTATTAGTCGTTGTACGACAATTTTCACATTCCCATTTTTCCCATTCAATACGATAGCGATGCCATCTAGGAAACGGTCGATCACAAATACCTGAAGAATCAAAGTTTCTTGGGCGATTTGTACCTTTTTTCCTATCTCCACATTTTCTACAGCGCCACCCTCTGTAACTTGTTCTCCTCCATGTATGCAGTCTTTCGTTCTTACCTATTTCGCACCCCCACCACCAGTTGGGCCACCATAATGAATCAGTAGTTTCGTCACATTCATTATTATTTATCATGTTTTTACAAGCAAACAAATATTCTTTTCTCATTGAATTCCTTGCCTTTGGCCCTGTAGGTTTCTCTGACCTATAACCTACAGGCATCCAATACTTATCTTTTGAGTTACAGTTACATTCGTCGGGATACTCCTGCAATCCTGTGGGCTTAGGATCCCCTTTTAAAATATCTCTTACTATATCCTCCGTGTTTGATCTATGCATCACTCCATTATGCCTTACACTTATGTTATCAATCAGATAATTACTGGCGTTTTCTGAAACGGAGGTGTGTTTCGGAACCATAACTCCATCACCGGTAGACCATATAGAATGAAAATCTACATCCTTTGGAAAATCAGCATCATTTAATTCTCTGATAAAATCCGATCCAGGCCAAAGGAGATCACGACATTTACTGTTATTCAATTGAACTCCCACAGATGTTCCATGATGGGGAGATGCAAGGGTGATCAACATATTAACCTTTGATTTTGTATCAGGATCTCCTATTCCCCCCTCTTGGAGATATAAGCGGCAGGTAATACCACCCATACTATGGCCGATTAGAGCGATTTCTTCAACTGGTAATTTTTGCTCACAATGAGGACACAAATAGCCCTTTTCTAGTTCGTCCGCAAGGAAATGAGCATATTTTTCAAAATCCCAATCAGGTAATTTATATTTCCCTGGCATGGATAATACCATTGTCTCGTATCCCTGACCTTCAAAAAGTCGTATCAATCGCTGATTCTTTCTATACCATTGTCTGCTTTGGTCTCTATTTTTGATTACTCCCCAACCATGGACGAATACTGCTAATTTTGTTTTTCTCATTATTTCAGAACCTCATATGTTTTTTAGAACGGATATATTTATATATGCGTCCCATTCCTAAAAATGCTAGCGAGTTTACACTATATAATATTTGTCCCACCCCTAATAGAGTGGTGAGATATCGGGAAGATCTTTTCCACATATATCGGTGTCAAGTAAAAATTATTTGGTACCGCAACTATGGGTGGACATGAAAAAACTGTTCCTGCTACAGTTGATGATTTTCTACATCTTCCGAGGTATGCCCCGCATACTGTCTTTGACTTTCAACCCCGTTAACGTGAGCAAAAAACCCAAGATCGTCGCAGTATGCATGCTCGTATCTGCTTTGGTAGCCCTCTTCTTCGTATATGTTCTGATTACAGGAGACATACATGTCATCGATAACGGACCCATGAGTACAAGGAAATACCCTCGGGGTTTTTCGACCTGATCGTAAAAATTTACGCCGTGTTAATCGTTTTTATATCGGTGATTCAAATGAATTTCGCATACTTTGCATAACAAAAGGCGTAACTGGCATATAACCCTCGCCGGGGCCTTCGTGGGGATGCTCTCGGTAGGGATGCTATTCCTATCCACCGTATTCTCCATTATCGCCCTGGTACTACTGCTGATATCAAAGGACGATTTTCAATAGGATGGAGTGTCAAAGTTTATATATTTACCGATGTTTAAGTGGTTTCCAAAATACAGAGGTGCCATGATTTGGTTCCAGCAAAACTGGTAGCATGTCCCATATGCGAGACGGACATAGATGCGGATAAGACCAAGTGCACGGTATGCGGAATACCCCGGAGCCTCATCGAGCTTGATCAATCCATCGAAACCGTCAGCACCGATGAGGTGGAGTCCGTCATCAACGATCTCAACAAGGATATTTTTACACTTGATGACGAGGAGATATGGGCGTTGACCAGAAAACTGGGCGCCATAACCAACAGCACCTCCGATGCCTCAACCATTCTCGATGAGGTGATATTCGAGTGCCCCCTTTGCGGTACCGAAGTGGGTGAGCACGATAGCAAATGCCCCGGCTGTGGGGTAGTATTCGAAGGGGACGATGAAGACGCACCTGCCCGTAGGGAGGAGTACGAGGCATTGTTCATGCAGGCAAAAGAGGAGTTCATCAAGATAAAAGACATACCCATCTCCCCTACAATCTTAAGTGACCTGCTGAAAGAGTCGATGACCGCAAGGATTGAAGGGGATTACACAAAGGCCATCGACCGTTGCCAGGAGGTGATAAACGTATGCAAAAAAATGGGTGTGTTCAAGGACAATGTGAACAGGTCCAAGGTGCTTCTCAACGATATAAGAAAGTTGGGGGGGAATTACAAAGCACATCTGATAGCCCTTGTTGATGCGAAGGAAATGATCGAAAGGGGCGATATCGAGGAGAGTATCTCCGTAACAGAAAAAGTGCTTGGTGAACTGGATGTGATATACCAGTTCGAGACCTCCTTCCATGAGGTAAAAAAGGATATCAAGCGTTTCAACAACATGTCCATATCGATACCCTTCAGGGATCTGATCTCCGGGGCGCTAGTAGCAAGGAATTCGGGTGATCATGAAGAGGGGATAAAGGTCGTAAACGAGATAGTCGAGATGGTATCTCGCTTAGATGTTCAACTGGACAAGATAAGGCAGGGGAAAGAATATATCAGCCAGCTGAGGAAGAAGAAGCGGGAGTACAAGAGCCATATGGACGAACTTGTATCGGCCAAAAAGATGCTGGAGAAGGGGAAAATTGACCTGGCGGAAAACCAGCTGGATCGAGTAATGAAAAGTATACAAGAGAAATTGTGAATCTTTATGTGCCTTGGACCTCCCTGACCGGCGCAAATTTTTTATTACCCGAATCGCCTGATTGGACGTAATGAAGGAAGAGTCAAGTGAGTTTATATTCCAGTTTTTCGCGTCGGCCTTTGGGGTTATCGTTCTGTTCCTGGCCGCACTAAGGAGCGACTTGCTGCTCTCATTCCTAAGCATCGTTTTCCTTGTTTTGATGAATAAGACCCTGGATATCGAGCCCGAACCCTACCGTAAATATTGCCTGAAAAACCTTAAAGGAGATCTATTCTTCTGGTGCTTTTTTCCGTTGTTGCTGGGTGCCATAGGTGCCACCGGGCTTATCGACATGTACTTCTACTTCGTGTTTTTCAGGGATATCGCCTTCACCACTCTTGCAGGGGTGTACGCCTTCATGTTGCTGGTGAATCTCGAATACTATACCGATTTTCGGGCCAACCGTCCCTTTACGCTGTATTTTGTGGTGATGGTTACAATGACATCGGGTGCCATCATCGGGGTGAGCCGTTTTCTCCAGGATGTATATCTGGGTACTATATTCATCTCCGGGAATACTCATATGATGGTGTTTTTTATCATAATCACCATCCTTAGCGTAGCCTTTGCCGTCAACATCTACGGTTACATCAAAACCTACGAATTCTTCCCCATATCGAGCATGACATCGGATTTCCGCATCAAAATGAATTTCAGAGAGCGAAGGGCGGATTTTCTTGACTTCCTCAACGAACTGTTCGGCAAGTACGATCGCCCTTCCTTCATGCTGGCCGCGAGGGTACTGCAGATATGTATCCTCGCAACGGTGATCTACGGTGTATATATGAGAAGTATTGTGGTTTTTTCATGGAGTGCCTTCTCGCTCATGTTTGCCATATCGCCCGATCTATTCGCAAGGAGGATCTACAAGAGAGCACCATCCGTGCTTTATCTCTGGATCGCAGTGTCAACCTTCATATTCGCCTTCGGCAGACCCATGGGGTTCTACACTCGTTTCCCCTTCTGGTCGGGGCTAACTCACTGTGTCACAGGCACGTTGGTGGGGGTTCTGGTATTTTCGTTACTGGTCTATCTAAACTGGCTCCCCGAAGACATCTACATACCCCCTTATCTCCTCGTGGCGGTGGTCCTCGTGGCCATATTCCCCATAGGGGTTATCTGGGAGATATCGGAGTTTTACGTGGATACCCTTTACGGTCGTGGCCTCCAGGAAGGGGTATTTGACACCACAACTGACCTTCTGTGCAACTTCCTAGGCACGGTGATATCCATGTGCATACTATTACTGATGAAGCTGGATTGGACTGCACGGAAGGCTTTGGCGGAAGGCCATGGAGGTTGATGTGTATATTATACATCTCTCGACCACGGTAATTAACGTAAGTGTACTATAGATATCCGTCCGGCTTGCTTATATCATCGTCTTCCATGGTGTAATCCATGGTCTTACCGCCGTCGCACTCGGTTTTGCAGGCACGGACGAAGTCCGAATGTGTCACCTCTTCTTTGCCAAGGGCCAGGGCCTGCCGGGCGGCATTGAGTACCGCGTTCCTGATCTGCCCACCGGTGAACTCGTATTCCCTGGCAAGCTCCTTCAGGTCAACATCGTCTGCCAGCGGCAATTCTTCCGGTATGTGGACCTTCCATATATTCAGCCTGGCATCCGCCTCGGGCCTTGGGAACATGACCTTCATGGCCATCCTCCGTTCCAGGGCCCTGTCCATACCCCGGGCAAGGTTAGAGGTGAGTATCAGCACACCGCTATGTTCCTCCATCTTCTGAAGGAATATGTTCACTATCCTGTTTTCCGTTGAATCCACACCGGAGCCCCTGTTACCCCTGTGGGCAAGTATACCGTCTGCCTCGTCCACCAGTAGTATCACATCTTCCCTTTCAACGATGTCAAAAAGAGATTCAACGTTCTTTTCCGTTTCACCGTAATAACAGTTGATCAAATGATCGAACTCAACTATGTAAACTTCCATCCCAAGCTCTTTACCCAATGCCTTGGCGGTGAGGGTTTTGCCGGTACCGGAGGGTCCTGCGAACAGTATGTTTATACCGGTTCCGGCGATCTTTTTCAGATTCCATTCCCTGTACAACTTGTCCTTCTCTTTGATCTGTGTCATCAAAGCTTGTATATCTCTTCTGACACTGTCCTTGAGCACTACATCAGTCATGGAGAAAGACAGATCGGCCTTCCTCACCTGTTCCGAACCTCTATCATGTCTGCGTGGTCTTCCACGATGCTTCGTTTCCAGTTCATCTTCATCCATGATCACCGCTCCCAGCATCATGTCGACCAGATCCTCGTTTATCTCGAAGTAAGTGCCTTCCGTGCTCCGACCTGTGTGGCGCCTATGCATATTTCTAGGGATGAAACGATCCACAGACCTCGAACTCCGGGATACGATCATGTTCTTTTGGGAGAGCGTGCTGTTCTCGCTCAGCAGTATCCTCCCCTCCTCGATGGGAGTTCCGTGGAGCACGTTGAGCAGGGCGATGAGCACCTCGCCTTTCACTGCAGGTTCCAGGGTATCTATGCCCACACCCCTGGCAGAATAGAGTAGCTTCACGATCGTTTCCTCCTGTTGTGAAATTTTGAAGTCTTCAAGTACACTTGTGGATGTGAAGGGTTCGCCCAAGGTTTTTTCGCTTTTCTTTCTCATATCTTCCAGAGATCCCATACGGTTCCGTATGTCTTCTGAAAAGCTATGGAAACCTTCCCGGGTGGGACGTGACATAAGATAATTTGCCTTTTCGATCAACTCCCTGCCTACGCTACCAAGTGCCCGCAGATAATGGCCGTTGTCCTGGTAGAGTTCCAAGTCGTCCGTTGGACCTTCGGAACCCATAAGCTTCAACTTTTCCCTGTCGGCCTGCCTGCGGATGTTCTCATCATCGTATCCCGGGCTAATATGCATCCCTCCTGTTTTTCATGTCTTGTACCCCCTGGAATCCAAGTCCCTCCATACCTCGTTCTGGGTGCTCTTCGGGTTCTCCATCCTGTAGATGGTGGGCCTCATGGGGTGGTTTCTCGGCGATGCAAAGCGATGATTGGCGCACAGTGTCTGGAGTGTCAGACTCATGGTTGAGTTTGCGTTCATGGTAACCCGGGTTTCCCCCTGTGTCACCAGATTCTGTACCGCCGCTTTGGGGTCTATGACCTCGAAGAGGTATCCCTTAGGCACTTTTACTGTTACCTGTTGGTTTGTATTGTTCTCCAGCAGCAGATCGACCATGAGACCCGATTCGTTTCTTCCTCCCTTTGCATATCTTACGGTTATCATCTTTGAGCGTACCATGACCGGTAGGGAGTCCTCAGAGTCTTCTTCCACCAATCCCATGACCTCCGGTGAAATTTTCCGGATCTTTTCGGGAAGAGCGCCACCCCTGTAGCCCGCCCTCTCCAATGCGAAGGATCTGATCAATGTTCGACCGCCAACACCGTCTTGCCCGTCGGGTATGTACCTTATCTCCGGTAACGTTTCCCAAACTCCACGGTCAACAAGTTCCGTTTCATTGTTTTCTTCATCGTCGAAAACGAACAACCTTCCATGCTGCTCTTCCCCTTGTATCTCCAGTTCTCCCGTATCCTTGTTTACCAACCAGCTCTCCACGAAGACCTTGTTGTCCCGATACGTATGGATCATGAACTGGGAAGGTATGCAGATATGATCTCTGTGAAAACTCCTGTGTAGTGGAGATACGATCACAAATACTACGAAATATATCCGTTCGTCCATGTTTTCTACCAATCCTATCATGGAAGATTCCAACTCCCTGATACCAAAATTCTCCGTCTCCGCCAGCTCACCTACGGTGAACAGATTCACGCTGTCCTTTGAATGTGTTCTACGGTCCCTTACCAACTCGTCCGCGGAAGGTGGCGACCACCTATCCATGGGTAATAGACCGGCATCGGCATCCACCATTTCATGTACACCGTGATCCTCCATCAACGAGATCATATCCCCCTTTAACATCAGTCTCTTTTGATCTTCCAGGGTCTCTCCGCTCACCAGCACGTAGACCCCGGGGCACACTTCGCCCAATCCTTTTTTTCTGTTATCCGGCATCTTTTTGCACCGCAGATATCTATGTTGATAACGTATATATACTAGAGCACGTTATTGTTGTTATAGATGTTATTCAGGTGGATATCATGGTAAGGCACGCACCGAGAAATCTTAGAGTAGTGATCTTCTGTATGGGCATAGAAACGGTAAAGCACATCGCACCGCTAAGGTACTTCGGTGCGGACAGGGCATACATGCTTTACCTGGAAAACAAGGCGCTGTTCAAGGTCTTCCGCAAGGAAGTCTCCAAACAGGCGAACGAGATACTTTCCGAACCACTGGAGGAGGTGGAGGTGAAGGTTTACGATTTCACAAGCACCATGGCCGAGTTGTTGAGGATCGTCAGGAAGGAGAAGGAGGCCGGTAACGTGGTCTACATGAATCTGGACGGCCCGCCCAATTACGCTGCCGCCGCCATGATAACCGCCATGATGGAGGACTGTCTTACGTTCTTCACGCCCACCATAGACCACCAGATAATCGACGCCAAGATGTTCCAGGATGAGGATGGTAACCTGGTGGGTCTGAGCAAGGACGTTGAGGACCCGGTGGTCGTACCCAAATTCCAACTGAGGATGCCTGCTGAAGAAGTGGTGAAAGGATTACGGGTATGGAGAAACCGTATGGAGAAAGGTTGGATAATGACCGATACCGCCATGGTGGAGGACCTTCGGAAGGAAAATCTCATGGGAAAGCACAACCACGAAGGAAAGGTGAGCCAGAGCGCCAAGATGTACTACCGCCGCCACTTCAAGGATAAGTGGGAATACCTGGGCTGGATGGAGAAAGATCACAAGGGTAGGTACGTGCTGACGGAGAAGGGAGAGGTGGCTGCGGACGTGTTCTATGTGGAGTGAATCGATGCATCGTGGTTGTATCCGGCATTGATGTTGGTAAGACGTGTTCACGGATTTTTCAAGGCATCTATATCAATGATCACCATTTAGTGAAAATCCTTATCTTCAACTTCGCCTTTGGTCTTTACAGTCGCTTGTTGACACTTTGCTTCTTTGTACAGGAGTATTTCACTGAAGGAAGTAATATATCCGCTTTCCTCTCTTCTATTTTCTTTCAATTAACTTCCGACCTCGAATCATTGTTTTGACTCTGAAGTTTCTGCCAGGCATTAGCAGAATCCAGGAAACCCTGAGGACTTTCGTTTCGTTCCATGAAGTCCGATATTAGTTCAGCTGATTCATCTGGCGTGAGCTTGCCCGTGTCCAGTACCAGGTCATAGATGAAGTGGGGATTATACACCTCGTCATATAACCCCTCTGCCAACCCTGGAACCCGGTCGCCACGCTCTCTCTCGCGTCTGACCACCACTTCCTTCTCTGGTTTGATGCCTATAAAGTAGACAGTTTCTGCTGCGAGTATTTCAAAATACGGTGTCACTCTGTTCGCGTTGAACAGTACCTCGTCGATGATGAGATTATAGCCCAGTTCCGACAGCATTTTGTAAAAGCGGATAGCGGTCTCATAAACTGGGTACATGTAGGAAGAAACTACCAATCTCGCCTGAGGACGGCCGTCTTCCTCTTTTATAATGAGCTTGATGGCCTGCTCGTCGAAGGGCGGGAAATCACACTTAGCCGGGAACACAGTCTGAACCATGGTATCTACTCCGTAGAGTAGCAATACACCGGGATACTTCTCCTGCAAAACGCGAGCGATGGTGGTCTTTCCAGCCGATGAGGTTCCATTCAGGAGAATGATCATGGTTATGAGGGAAAGGATCGGTCATCCGCCTGTCGTAAATCTATGAATGAAAAATGGAACTGCGCAATGAGCCACTGGTCTTTTTGTTTGACAAAGACCACACTGATTCTGCATGGGAGGGTTTCTTGTGTTCCTTCCGTCGCCCATGATAGAGTGCCATCCGCCGCAATCCAGGCAACGTCTCCGAAGACTGAAACGTGATGCCATTCATCCTTGTAGTCGACACCTTCCACCTGCGACAGATCCCTCTGTAATTGTGCTTTGGCTTCCCCTCGGCCCACCCTTCTCTCGTCCTGTCCTGAGCCTAGAAATACCACTTCGGGGTCCTGAACAAGTGTTTCCATTGCAGTGTTGAGATCATCGGTGGTATATGCTTCGAAGAACTTGTGGAATACAGTCATTACCGCCGCTTCGGTCTGCTTGTCTGCCTTCATGTTCTGCTTTCCTCCCTCTTATAGATAAACAAAGTCATGAACATATAGTATGGTATTTTGTATTTAATATTTTGCAAACCTAAATTGCATGTGTATTCCTGAAAGTATTTCCTACATTAGTAAACGTTAAGAAACCACGCTATGTTTCAGAACCAATGAAGCTGAACAAGAGGAAGATACTGGTTAAAGGATTACGGGTATGGAGAAAGGTTGGATAATGACCGATACCGCCATGGTGGAGGAC
>JAFDTY010000061.1 GCA_019594055.1 Candidatus Haladaptatiplasma halalkaliphilum
AAGGGATGTATAATCCCGGTGTGTTGTAAAAATCTATGTCATTTGCTAATCTGAATCTATATCTTTCATCTCCTGCAAAACCGAGCAGATCACGGATTCCTTGAATTTCATAGATGTCATAATAACTTTCGTTGGGTACAAGAGTTGATTGATAATATTCTATTTCAAGTGTCATATTGCCGGATAGCCAGTCCTGATATTGTTCATTGAAGATGCCTCCTGTTGTTATATTATTGCCCCCGTTGATATTGACTTTTTCTATATTGTAATAGGAATTCACCAGCTTGCCCGTGCTTATTCCAATTAACCCACCCACAAAGCCAACACCATTCACATCACCGGTTGAATGTGATCTATTTATTGTTCCTTCGATAGATAGGCCTACAAGTCCGCCTACATAGATATTAGTAGACAGCGAGTTTGGTGGAGCGCTAACGTTACCCGTTGCGTAGGTGTTCTCAATTGTCCCCTTTTCATTGTAACCAACTAAACCCCCGATATAGATATTAGTTGCAAAGTTCGATGTAGCTGTGACGTCTCCGTTTGAACACGAGTGTTTCACCGTGCCGTAGTTGTTGTATCCTACGAGCCCACCTGCGATGTTATCCTGGTTCGTGATGTCCACATCCGCAGATGTATGTGAAATCATCCCGCTGTTAAGGCCTACAAGACCCCCCACCCGTGATCGTCCACTTACAGCACCGATGGCAGAAGTGTTGCATATTTTACCTCCGTTATCACCTGCGATACCACCTACATAATATCTACCGTTCACATCCATATCTGCTACAACCAAATAGTTGATCTCACAGTTCACACCAACGGCCCCGAAAAGGCCTACATAATTAGTTGAGCCACGGTTTATGTGGAGTCCAGTGATAGTATGGCGGCGTCCATCCAAACTGCCATTGAATTTGGCGTCCAAATTTCCCACCGGTTCGAAACCAGCACCCTCGTTCCATCCGCTGGTGACGGTCGCATCTATATCGTTGGCCAGAGCGTAGTGTGCTTCGAGATCATTGTTCATTGCCTGCAGATCGTATACATCGTATATCCAGTAGGGGTCATCTGGAGTACCCCCACCGGTTTTCCATGCAAGCATGGGATAGGTAACGTTTTCAACGATCCGCCATATCTCCTCGAAATCCCAACCCGCATCGGTGAAGGTACTTCGGGTCTTCATCTCCACTGTTGTCTTCCCGGCTGCGGCACCTGCCGTTGCAGTCTGATGACTTGTTTCGATATCCCAGAAGTTGCCGGTCATGTTGTAACCGATTTCAACCTCTCCGCAGAAACCCTTGTTTATCGGGTCGTCTTCATCTGCGTAGGTAACCCGGCCCGTGGAATAGCTGTTGATCACGGTACCGTTATAATTTCTACCTACAAAACCCCCTATGTTGGTATATGTTGAATCGAGCCTGATAACCGCACCCGTGGTATGCGAATCCGAGATAGTACCACTATTATCACCCACAAAACCGCCTATGCGATAAACTCCGCTAACATTACCGGTTGAATACGATCGGGAGACCGTACCTGAGTTCCATCCAACAAGGCCGCCCTGACTATAACTGTTATCATGATAACGCCCATCGGCATCCCCTGTTGCATATGAGTTAGTTACCTGACCTGAATTGTGCCCAACAAGGCCGCCGACACGACCAAACCCTGTTATTGTTCCTGTTGCATATGAGTTATCCACGAGGCAATAGTATTCATTTAAACCCACGAGACCACCCAAAATGAAACTACCTGTGCTTGTGCCGTTCACATATGCCTTGGAATGAGAATCAAGCACGGTTCCACGGTTTACTCCCACGAGTCCGCCAATATAATTGTAGCCACCGACATTTCCTATCGAATAAGATTCGGATATGTTACCCATGTTGTATCCTACAAGTCCTCCAACATCATTGCTGCCATTTACCTCGCCCTTGAAATTAGAATGTGAGATATTACCCATGTTGTATCCAACAAGGCCACCCAAATACCCCTCATCGTCATTTACGTCACCCGTGGCATATGAGTTATTAACCTCACCGGAATTATGACCAACAAGACCTCCGGTAGTACCTCCGAAAAAATTCGTACCTGATACATTACCTGATATAAAGGTATTTTCAATTTTTCCAGAATTATGGGCGACAAGACCACCCACTTGTCCTGTTAAACCACCGCCTATAGCATCAATGTTGATCAAGCCCACATTCCTCACCATCCCACCTGTATCTAGATACCCGAACAACCCTACATATTTTGTTTCTGTTCGATTAATGTAGAGTCCATTGATCGTGTAATTGTGGCCATCAAAAGTACCGGTGAACGGTGCCGTGTCATTACCGATGGGCATGAACCCGGCCCCCCCGTTCCATCCGCTGGTTACGGTAGCGTCTATATCGTTGGCCAAGGAGTAGTGTCCCTCCATATCTTTGCTCATATTTTGCAGGTCATGTACATCGTATATCATATGAGGACCATCTTCGAGACCACTTCCACCCAATGTCCTATACTCTGGAGAAAAAGTCTCCATGGGTTCGGTATCATTAGCATTAGAAAGACCGACCGAAAAAAGGTTGATCGCGATAATGACAACCATCGCTATTGATAATATCTGTTTTTTCATTGTTTCACCTCTTTAGTGATATATCCACATCGGAGTGATGGAGAAATTCAAAATTCACGATCGTACCTTCCTTGCAGTAAAACGGTTCACGTTTGAACCCTTGTGGGCGATATCCTGTTTCGTCCCATGCATATAATGTATCATATCGATATACTGTCATATTTACACCTTTTTAACCTGTTCACCCATATCATTCTGATCCGGGTGTATTGCAATGGCGCTTGATACCATCAAAACCGTAATTATCATGAGTATTAAAATCTTGTTATTCCACTAAATTGCCTACGTAAACTTTTTACCTCGGTAATTTCTCTATCTGATAGGTACCTCGCGATATCGTCGTATCCATTCGCCATGTAAACCGGGCGATACTGTGTCATGATATTCACTCTGGGCAACTGTAGATTCTCACGGATCCACTCCAGTATCGGTTTGGTACAGCACTCGATATGACCTGGCAGTACCAGATGTCGTATCATCAGATCCCCGGTTCGCTCGGCTATGATGTGATTCCTCTTGACCACCATGGTGTAATCGTCAACGCCGGATAACCGCTTCGCGCACTCGTCGTTACCATACTTAAAATCCGTTAGGTAAACATCCATCAGTTTTGCCAGTAGCTGCATACCTTCCTTGCTCAAGTACATGTTGGAGTTCCATACCTGGGGAAGCGGTTCTTCCATGTACTCCATAACATCGAGGATGTACGGGAGGTTCGGTGTTGGGTCGCCGCCTACCCAATTGACGTTTATACCCGCTCCGTGATCCAACCTCTCTGCAAGTATTTTCGGACGAACGTTTCTACCGGCATCGGGCTGCTGGCTTATATCGTAGTTCTGGCAGTACACACACTCGAGATTACAACCCGAGAAAAACACGGTGTGCGAGGGTATCAATTCTTGCTCCTCGCCAAAATGTAGGAACATCGAGGATATATTGGGTTCAGCGGACACTCCGCATTTACCGGTTTTATCCCTTGTACGATCAACACCGCATCTCCACTCGCACAGTTCGCAATGTTCGAGCATGCGGTGTGCTAACTCGGTTTTTAGTGCAAGAGGTGGTATGTCCTTTTCGAGAAAATTTTTGTGCATATCCCAAAGTTCTTCTTCTTTTGTTAGATGATATTGTCCGTCCTTTTTGGCCTTTAGATAATAGGGTAATTTTTTACCGCCTAATATGGCTCTATAACGCTCCAGCATGTCTATGATTCACCTCACGAACTCCCACCGATGGGAATGTCTATATATTTGAACATCAAGCCCCAGAAGAGTGCAACCCACACCATGAATATGAATATGCCAGCGTTGTGATGTGTCCACAGCATCGCTTCACGCCCGTAGTGATAGCGTACCACAAGGATCAGAGTCATGCGGATAACATTTGCCACCCACGAAGCGAAGATCCCAAGGGCCATGAATATGCCGAGTTTGAAGCTGAATTTGGAGAAATGCACCATAAGGAATGCTAAAAAAGCGGATATGAACGTGGTTACCGAGTATAGACCGGTGCACGAGAGGCCGATACCAACTTCGGTGTATACCATTCTGGGAGGATTTTGGGCGGGAACATATAAACCGACAAGTACTCTTTCCGATGTTACCCGCGATATCGATTCAAATCCAATCAGATTTAGCATACCTGAAGTAGGTCTCGCCAGAAGATGATACACGACGGGCGAGTTTGTATCTTCCGTCAAAGGTCCCTGTGTGTAGTGTATGAAGGTTATGGGGAGAACCAGGATGAGAAAAAGAAACAGAAGGAAAAGCAGTGAAAAGTCCCTCTCAAGAGAGAACTTATCGGGTACATGATTGTAAAGCAATAGGCAGACACCCAGAAGGAGTGTGATCCCATCGTGCGACCCCAACCTCAGATATCCGTGTACGATGATATTGAAGGCTAGCACGCCAACAATGGCTGCAACCCCTGCTAACGGTATATATCTCTTCAGTCGTCCCTTGAAGGTAAGGTAGTATATGAGGGTATCCGCCAATGGTTCACCTGGGATATCTTCCTCTACCGACATGGGTTGTTTTTGAGAGGGTAGAAGATTCGACTTGAGGTAATTAACCTCCAGTATCCATGCTCCTACCAGGAATATCAGGGGAAATACATGGGGTATGTCCCTGTACCCGAAAATATCTCCGAAATACACGTACAGGACGGTGGAGAACACTAGGAACACCTGGAATTCCGATGTGAGCAATATGTATCTCTTACGTTCGTAACCATCAATATACCAAACTAGAAATTCCGATATCGCCATCGATAAGACGATAAGTAAAAGAACAGATACGACCGCGTGGATGAGAATGACAGAGATGATTAGTAGAGTGATGAACGATATAAGATGTAACCTGAAGAGATTCTTCTTTTTGTGTAATGCTTTCAGTTTTGCAGGTAATAACTCGTTTACCCTCTCGCTCCATTCTCCCTTTGAAGTTATTATGAGCACTAGCCCGACCAGCAGGAAGAATACACCTACCAATCGTGACATGTGGCTTAGAAGGAGTGCCACGTCGAGACCTGCAAAGAAGAGTATCATTCCGGCCATAAAGCGCCATTTGTTGAATCCTTTCATTCAACTACCCCATGTATAATGTACTTAAAAATAGTTTCTGTATGGTTGATTGGAAAAAATAGAAAATAAAAAGAGAAAGGGGTTTTTGGTTTTGGTTCACCGGTTACAGGCTTACTCCTTCTTCCGTCTGTAGACGGTGAAGGCAACGAACATGCCTATGATGGCTACAACGGGTACGATCAAGCCGGGACCAAATTCTGGCACACCATTTTCTGTCTCTATAGGTCCGGAGGATGCACCGGCGTTCCAAGTAGTATAACCATCCAATCCGCCACCGTATCCTCCAAGAGCGGTTCCGGCAGGTCCGATATTGACACGTACAGCAAACTCATATGTCGTACCCGGGGTTAATGTTATTCCAACATCGTTTGTATTGAACAGGAAGTGCCCCGTATCGACTGTGGCTGGGTCGGTGTCATCGAACGCCGCGTTTATGGGTGCGTTTGGCCCTGCGACGAAGTCATCTGCGTTACCGATGTGGGTCCAATCGGCATAAGCTCCACCTGTGATAAACACAGCATAGCTGTTTACCACATCGAAGGTGCCCTGCCCTGTGTTACCAGCTGCGGCCGAGCTGTAATCAGTGTATTTGAATGCTGGTATCCGTATCTCAATGAAATCCGTACCCTTAGAGTTTTCTATGGGTATAGGTATCTGTTCAAGACGATTCATCATGTGGTTTGCGTTTTCCTTTATGATGGTTGTGGCAGTCACATCCGCATGTGTAGCAGAGATGTACCACTGGTCGTTAGCGCCGAATGCCTGAGTGATAAAGTACAGGTTGTCACCTACTGTGTCGGGTGGTGTGACCCAAGCATGTTCACCGAAACCCTCCGCATTCCAACTGTATATTGTGCGTGGAGTCGCACCGGTATCCGCAAATGTAAAGTAAGTTGCGCTTCCCTGTATAGGGATATCTCCGGGGACTTGTACGTGTACCACGGTAACGTTACCGTGACTTACCGTACCTGCTTCTGAACTGAGTCGGCCCTGACCATCAAAACTGTTTATGGTTACACCTCGCAGCACTTCTCCATGTCCCACGGCGGCACCGGTGAACATGACCAAGGCCATGCCGAGAACCACCGCGATAGTTAGTATTTTCTTCATTTTTATCATCTCCATATCTTATATTAGTTATATATTCTTTTCGGTTGCACCTCATGGTTGTGGCGGCATTATCAGTATGGGATCCCATGTGAAGGTTGATTCCACGAAGAACACTATTCCGTCACCTGGTGCAATGGCAAAGTCGGTCCCGCCCGTCCATCCACTGGCACCGGGATCGAAGGGATCTTCAAGATAGAAGAATTCGTCAGAAAAAGCGCCTATCGTTGCGTCCCATTTACCGATACTGCTGATGTACTGATTCGAGCCATCGCCTGTGTGGCCCTCTATGGCTTCCACAAGGTCGCTGGCGGTAAGAACACCGTCGCCATTGTAATCCATTATTGTGTAGGGTACCGATATGTAATATCTTTGTTGAGCCGCACTGTGGTAAGTAAATCCGATGCCGTCCTCTGAATCTGTCGCATTGACCTGCCATGTGAAAGTTGATTCGACGAAGAACACTATGCCGTCTCCAGGTGATATGGCAAAGTCGGTACCACCCGTCCATCCACTGGCACCGGGATCGAAGGGATCTTCCAGATAGAAGAATTCGTCAGAAAAAGCGCCTATCGTTGCGTCCCATTTACCGATACTGCTTATATACTGATTCGAGCCGTCGCCAGCGTGTCCTTCAATGTGGATTACAAGATCTCTGGCTGTGAGGCTACCATCTGCGTTCATGTCAGGGAAACCAGCAGGTACTGAAGTGTAATATCTCTGTTGAGCTGCACTGTGATATGTGAATTCCACGTCCACACAGTACGCCATGCTCGAGGCAAACTCCATGCCTGCACCCGTGGGCTTTACGTAGTAGAAGTTAGCGCCACCGAGTCCACCTACATGCGTGAACTGATTGGTTGCTACGGTACCTACAAGGGTCCATGTGCCAAGGTCTGCATACTGGTTCGTGGAGTAGAAAACATCGTAGCTCGCCATGCCCACGTCGTCCCAGTGTACGATCAGGTCGACTCCGGATTTTTCTACCCAGATTCCGGTGACTATCACATCATCGGATGGTCTTCCTGTCTCATCATCGATGGTGAAGTCCACCGAACTGTCATCGGTATCCTGACCTGGTACCACACGTATCAAACCTTCGCCAACTCCGGGTGCCGTCGGGTATTCGGGGTGTATCGTGTTATCAGGCTTTACACCCTGATCACCGTATTCGACCCTGTCAAGAGTTACCCAGTTGTTGCCGGCAATACCGCCCGCACCCTGCCACGAGAGCATCAGGTGTCCGGCGCTAGTTCCCAGTGGCGATCCACCGAGGTCTACATACAAGAGATTCCCAACAGCAGTTGTGGTGAGGGTATTCAATGTGCCGATTACGCCAGCATGGGTCTCCAGTCTCCATCTGGTAAGGTCTATCGCGCCGGTGGGCTCGTAGAGGTACACATACTGTGTTCCAGCGTCATCAGGCTGTGGAACCAGTTCGTTTATCTTGACGTCCATGCTTGGCTGCCCCGCGGATGCGAAGGCCAAATCACCGGATACTATATCACCGGATACGAAGTCATCTACCTCGTTGGCCAAGTATTGACCGTCCAGGATGTAGTAGATCAGGTCGTCATTTATACCACCGCTCTTACGGGTTGCATCAGATTCATCATCACCATCGGTGATTATCTGGTACGAACCGTCGCCGTTGAAGGATAGGGTGTCACCGTATTCGACACCGTCTATCCAGGCAGTGATCTCTCTGTGGTTTGCAAGCGGGCTTCCGTCAAGTCTTGCTATTCCATATCTTTCAAAGGGGAGCATGCTTCCCATGACCGCAGATAGACTGGTAATTACCAGTGCAATCACAAGGAAAAGGCATATCCCGTTTCTCAGGCTTTGTCTCATTTTATTATCTCCTATACCGTCATTTATCCTAACTTACAGGGTCTAGATTCTTTATTCAAATATAAACTTTATGACACACACCTAGAAAATAAATCCGAAAAATACTTAATGACATCTGTGACTTTCACGGGACATGATCAAATGCAGGCACGTCATCGCTTTCATATTCGTATTTATGCTCTCGACAGCCACAATCACAGCTATAACATCAACGGTGGAACCTAACATCGAATACGGAATATTAACAAATACCTCACCCCTGAACATCACCCAAAACGACCGCTGGCAGATGAATGCCGCCATATGGGGTGACAGGGTGGTATGGGAGGACTACAGGCACGACCCAATCGGTGCGTGGTCAACGCCCGGCCTCAGGAACTCGTGTATATATATGTTTAATATAACAAGCGGTGAAACTGTCAGGCTTACCAACAATGATTCATCCCAGGTGAGACCGGATATATGGGAGAATTATGTGGTATGGGAGGACTACCGGCACGGTAATGCCGATATATATTACATGGACCTGAACACCATGACCGAACATAGGGTCACAACCCACGCTAGTGACCAGATAACTCCACGTATACACAACGGGCGCATCGTCTGGGTCGACCACAGGGTGAACATGTTCGGCGATATCTACATGTACGATATAGAGGACGGGCAGGAACGCATTATCGCCGATGGCTGGTACCCGCAGAGAAACCCGGATATATACGACGACAAGATAGTATGGACGGATTACGGTAATTACTGGACCGAGGAGTACGACTACATGTACGCGGATATCTTCATGTACGATCTAAACCTTGACGTATTGATACCTTTTGTGGAAGAACCCATACACCAGCACCACCCCAGTATATACGGTGATACCGTAGCATGGATAGAGTACAGGGAAGGAAGCAATGACATATACATGAAACGTGTGGGACACCAAAAGACCCCGGTAGCAAACACGGTCTCCAGCGAGGAGGACCCGAGGATATACGGGGGAAGGATAATTTATTCCGAAAGACACTACGAAGGTGCCATCCACACCCACGACGCCATCCGGGTGCACGACATGGCAACCGGTGCGAACACCATGATCGCCAGGGTGGATTTCCAGGAGGGTGAGCCGGACGGAGTCATAGCCAGGTTTCCCGCCATATACCGGGACAGTATCGTCTGGGAAGAGCGGCATCTGTCCCAATGGGAAAATCTAACCTTCCAGTACGATATCTTTCACCTTGAACTCGGTAATGTGCCACCTGTGATAATGAGTACTTCCGTATCCACGGATTCGGACCAGGGTAATCACATGGCGAACATGACATTGAAGGCAGGGGCATACTTCACCGTTACCGCCGAAGTGGTCGACCCCGATGGAGACCTTGCCACCGTGACCCTGAAGATGGAAGATGATGAACTGGTGATGAATGAGGTAAACACAAACATATTCTCCGTCACCGTGGTTTACACCCCTGACATGGTTTCCGGAGAACATGAAATGCGTGTACTGGCCGAGGATACGGAGGGAACTATAACCTACAGCGAAAACCTGACCGTAAGGTTCCTGGAATCACCACCGGTCATTACCTTTGTGGGCGTTGGTACTGACATGCAATACCTTACCACCCACACAAACTTCACCCTGGAAGAGACCAACAGCCTGTTCTTCGCCGCCGATGTTACAGATCCGGATAGCGACCTGTATTCCGTAACACTCGTACTCCAGGGGTTCAACCTTACCCAGAGCGAGTTCGTCATGACGGAGACTGGACACGGCAGATACCTTTTCGAACTCGTGTATCAGGAGTCCATGACGGAAGGCGAAAAAAGTGCACGGGTGATCGCTGAGGATGCCAGGGGAAATACCGCGGAGAGTGACCAAATGACCATCCGTGCAATACAACCGACACCGCCTGAAAACGGCATCTTACCAACGGACGGAGTATTCAACTGGCTCTTCCTCCTACTGCTAGCCTTGCTTATCGTGATACTGATAATGATATTTTACATTAAGAGAAAAAAGGATGACACCCCCTTGATACCCGTAAAGGAAACAACCACTACACCGGAAGCGTTGGAACTGGAAAAGGGTGTATGTCCCAATTGTATCGAAGTGATCCCCAGGTCTTCGGAGGTGTGCCCTCACTGTGGAGAGGAACTGGATCCCCCCGAGGATCAGGTTTGAGTGGGTAGGCAAATAACGTTGATACCACAGCATAGTTTTGAGCCCGAACGGTATCCCGAAATATTATATACCGCGGCATTCGTAGGACCCGACCCATGAAGATACTGGTAATCTGCGAGAAGAACAATGCCGCATCCAGGATAGCGTACCTGCTCTCCGACGGAAAGTTGAAGCGGCAGCAGCACTACAAACTACCCTATTACGAATTCAACAGGGGAAAGGATGAATACACGGTGATGGGTCTCAGAGGTCACATCGTGGAGTTCGATTATCCCGCCAGATACAACAAATGGAACGAGGTGGATGAGGAGGAACTGATAGATGTACAACCGGAAAAATCCATCACCGAATCCAGGATCGTCTCCCTACTGAAGAAGAAGGGAGACTGGGCCCAGAGGTTGATAGTCGCCACTGATTACGATAGGGAAGGAGAACTGATAGGCCTGGAAGCCGTTAGAATAGTACAGGAAGAATACCCCGATAAGGAAGTGAAGAGGGCAAAATTCAGCTCGTTATCCAAGGGGGAGATAGTGGAGGCCTTCGATAACACAAAGGAACTGGATATCAACCTGGCGGAATCCGCAGAGGCAAGGCAGGAGATCGACCTGGCATGGGGCGCGGTACTTACCCGATTCCTTTCAAAAACCGCAGGACAATACGGAAAGGATTTCATCTCCGCCGGCAGGGTGCAAAGCCCCACCCTCGCACTGATCATAGACCGGGACAATGAGATAGAGAATTTCGAGCCCGACCCCTTCTGGCAGATAGACGCTCTCCTGAAGAAGGGATACGAATTCAACGCCAGACACGAGGAGAAACGGATCTGGGACGGAGAGCGAGCGGAGAAGATATACGAGAAACTGGAGGACATCCGGGAGGCAACAGCAACCTCCTTCGAACAGGATACGAAGAAGGTCTGGCCTTTGCCACCCTTCAATACAACACAGTTCCTTTCCGAGGCAACAAAACTCGACCTCAGCCCCGCTCAGGCAATGAAGGTTGCGGAGGGGCTGTATCAATCAGGTTGGATATCATATCCTCGAACGGAGAACACCGTATACCCGAAAAGCCTTAACCTCAGACGACACCTGGAGATGCTCAAGGAATCCGAACTCGCCTGGGAGGTCTCTGAGATATTGAAGCAGGAAAATATATGGGCGACCAAGGGGAAGAAGGAAACCACCGATCATCCTCCCATATACCCCATTAAGGCAGCAACCAAGAAGGACCTTAAGGGAAGGGAATGGAAGATATACGAGTTGATACTCCGGAGGTTTTTGGTCACAGTTTCACCTGCGGGTGAGGCCCTGGTAAGAAAGGCGGAATTTGATATCGGAGACGAGACATTCAAGAGCGACGGTTACCAGATAACGGAACAGGGTTGGATGAAGTACTATCCGTACTATACTCCCAGAGAGACAAAGGTACCCGAACTGGAACTGAAGGAGATAGTGCCTGTACTGGATATCGAACTCAGGGAAGATGAGACGAAACCGCCGAACAGGTACACCCAGGGGGCACTCATACGGGAGATGGAGAAACTGGGGCTGGGGACAAAGAGTACCAGACATGAGATAATCCAGAAACTTTACGACAGGGGTTTCATCGCTGGAAAGACCCCTACAGGCACGTTATCTGGAAAATCTGTTATCAAAACCCTGGAAGCCCATGCTGATATGGTGGCCAAACCGGATATGACCCGTACCCTGGAGACGGACATGGAGAAGATCGCCCAGGAGGGTTTGAAGAAGGAAAAGGTCACCGACGAGTCGAGGGAGATGCTCAGGGAGGTCCTGTCATCCTTGAAGAAGGAAAAGAGTGAGATACGTAAGGAGCTCAAGAGCTCACTGATGGACCAGAACAGATTGGGAGAATGTACGCTATGCGGGGGGAATCTGGTGATACGCAAATCAAAGAAAGGCCGTTTCGTGGGCTGCTCCAATTATCCCGACTGCAAAAACACGTACACCATACCACGTTCGGGTACGGTGAAACCCGGGGGAGGCCCCTGCCCCGAATGCGGGGCGCCAAGGGTAAGGGTGTATCACAAGGGTGACTCCGAGGAGCTGTGCATAGACCTGAACTGCAAATTCTCCAAGGATAAAAGGTTCAGGGGTGTGTGCCCGAAATGCGGAGGAGATATCATGGAGATGAGGTCTTACAGGGCAAAACGCTTCCTGGGCTGCTCTAATTACCCTGATTGCAAGAATACGTATCCGATACCCCAGGAGGGAAATGTGGTATCCGAGGGAGAAAAATGCCCCGATTGCGCAGCACCCATGGTGAAGATAATCAAAAAGGGAAAACAGCCCTGGGAGTTGTGCCCGAATCCGGATTGTTCATCAGATAAGGATGATAAATAGATCAGAGCCTTCTACTTTCCTTGGCCTTCATACGCATGCTCTTGTGCCCGCATTTTCTGCACTGTTTCGATCTGACGGGGTTGTTTGCAAAGCATTTCATGCATATTTTTTTGTGTAACAATCTTCTTTCTGCTTCTGCGAATCTAGCCATGGTAGACACCAAAGTAAACTGTGGAAACACTCATAGTATATAAATCATTAGGCATTTTCATCTCATATGAAGTTTGAACAGCCCGGAGCCTACTTTCCCCAAATCGGGTGAGGTGAAAAATAAAGAATACCTTTGGTTTGTGGCATTTTCCATGGGAAAGAAAAATATACATGATGTATGTATAGCACATTAGACGATGAGGACCTATTATGATAAGTAAAAAGGTGATAATATGGGTATCCGCACTTCTGGTCACACTTATACTGAACAACGGTTATGTGACCGGTTC
>JAFDTY010000001.1 GCA_019594055.1 Candidatus Haladaptatiplasma halalkaliphilum
AGTGATAAAGATATATTCTTCGAACTCCTCAACCTTGGGACGCTGTTCGGAGTTCAATATATCTTCTACTACCAACGGATGTAGGCCCAAATGTTTCTCCAAGGAATCTATCCACGATTGTTTCAAATTTCCAGTGAAAGAGATCCATTTCACACCGTTTTTTTCCTTCAAATTTTTTAAAAATGAAGGATCTGTTAATTTTTTCGTGTTATACGATTCCTCATCATATTGTATAAGGTCTACACGTGATCTTTTAGGAACATCCTCGATGATTGAGATGAATGAACCGCTCTTCATTACAGCACTTTTCAACTTGCCGTGTCTTGCCATCATAAATCCTAAGAGTGTTATATCTTAGCATATATAAATAGGTTGCCCACGGACGAGACAATGGACGCCCAGTCTTAATTTATCAAGGCCTGACGTTCAGTTCCCTTATCACATATCCTTTCAACCAAAGGACAATTTATTCCGGATATCTCGAATTTACGCTATTGATTGCGCAAAACGGCCGGTGAACCATGCCCCCTCAAACACGAGAAAGGGGAAATCCGCTATCTAGTAATTCCCTGGCAAGACGTTCGCCCTCTTCGTCGCCGGCCTTTCCGGCCCGAAGGATGATATCTTTCAGAAGCTTCTGCACATCGTGGTAACGGCCCATATCCATGTATATCCTCGCCCTCTCGAGGCCGGAGGCGATCAGGCCCCTGGTCTCTCCCTGCTCGTTCAATGATGATTCCAGCTCATCCAGTTCCTTCAGGGCTAGTTTCATCCTACCGCTGTCGTGGAGGTCGAACACGTATCTAAGTCTCGTCTTGGACACACCAAGGGTATCCCCTTTTAGTGTAAGTTGTTCCATCACTATCCTACGGTGTTCTAGGCACGTGTCCCAATCCGTACCTCCGATCACATCGGCAAGCTCGTTACGTATCTCCATCTCCGTGGGACCCATCTCCTTCCTTCCGAAGGGTAATATCCTTCTTCCGCGTTCCATCTCCACTTTCAACCCCCTTTCAAACGAAGTACGTGCCTTTTCCACGTACCCGCCGGCGGCTAGTTTCTTACCTAAACGCAAATAAGTATCGGATGTCTCACCCCAAAGTCCCTTTCCACGGTAGTAATCTACAATTTCCGATAAAATTTCGATTTCCTTCTCGTGTTCACCCATCTTACTGTAGAGGTCCGCAAGATTGCCTTGTACTATCCCGTAATCACCACCCGCTTTCAGTGCTTTCTTAAGGTATCGCTCTCCCTTCCTGTAATCGTTTTTATGGATACTAAGCATCCCCAGATTGTTGTAAAGGGCACCCAGTGCCTCCTTGTGCCCCCGTCGTCGGATCAGCTCTTCCGCCTTTTTATAGATCGTTTCCGCCTTGGTCATATCCTCCATGTTCCTGTAAACGGTTCCAAGGGCCAGTATCTCCCTGAGCTCCCCCTCGTCATCCCCCTTGTCCCTGTATCTACTTATGGCCTCCCTGTGGGACCTTACGGTATCTTTCCATCTCCGGAGGTTCTTCTGTGCCTCGCCTATCTTCTCCATCAGTTCGGGAGTTCTTCCCATAAGTTTACTCGCCATCTCGTAGTTTCCCAATGCCTTGCTCCATTCCCTTGCTAGCAGGTGGATATCTCCCACGGTTTCGTGGTATACGCCCTGGTACTCGCCGGGAAGTAGCTCCCGGGGAAATAACTCCATCAGTTTTATCCTGTCATCCTCATGCAGACTTGCCAAGGTAGGTTTCAGATCTTTCAAGACCGCTAAAGCTTCCTTCCAACCATCGCCCAACTCATGGTGATACAGTATCTCAAGGTCGGTATCGTGTCGTACCTTTGCCATCCGTTTACCCATAAGGGCATGGAGTTCTTTTTTCTCACTTAGTGGTATATGATCATAGATATGCTCTTTCAATATAGCGTGAACACCTATCTTGCCGTCCACCGTTATCTCTACCAAGTGTGCTGACCTGAGCTCTGCCAGTACCTCGTCATCTCCAGGTTCCAAGACGATATCCCTGTCAGTGGTATCCCATAGAACGGACAATCTCTTCATCAACCTTTTTTCACCCGGGGTGAGTTTCGAGTATATCTCATGTTCTATGAAATCGTCCATGGTGGTGGTATCTCCATGGTACCTTTGGTAAATCTCCACGTACAACGGATGGCCCTTGGTTTTACGGTAAACATGCTCGCCGTCCTTTCCCGTACCGGCCAGCATCATCTTGACATCTTCCCTTCCCAGGGGTCCCAGCTCTATCTCCAACACCCGTCCGTCGATAACGTCCCGAACGTCGTAAAAGGATAATTTCTCCCTGCTCATTAGCACCGCACCGAATCCGGCACCTCTCTTCTTGAGTTCAAGAAGTATCCCGAATAGATCCCGGATGTCACCGGTCGCCTTTTCGCAATTGTCCAGGAACAATATCGGCCTCTCCACTGCCCCTAGCAGCTCGCTGAGGATGCCGTACAACCCCTGGCCCTTGAGATCGTTACCTGCGGCCATCCTGTAGAACGAGTTCAACTCGTCTCTGAGTTCACGTATGGATTCCCAGGGGTGGAACGAATGCCAGAATACGGACTTTTCTACACTCACCTCCTCCATGACCTTTGCAGCCAGGGTACTTTTACCTATACCGGCTATGCCGCTTATCACGGTTATGGGTGGGTCCCGTTCCCGTGATCTTCGGAGGATGAGGGATAGTTCCTCCCCCCTACCGTACATCTCTTCGATGAGGGGGGCCCCGCTCACCTGCTTGAACGACCTTCCCGGGTCTTTGACCATGGTGTGATAGGGGATAAATTCCCGTGGCTCCAGCATGTCCCTGCCCCTCATCCACTCCTCCACATGAAAGTTATCTATATTGGCAAACTTTCCCTTCAATCTCTCCACTACCTCATACAGTTTCAGCGGTATTATCTTGCCCCGGTCCATGTAACGTATTTCATTGTTGGATATCTCGTCGAGTAGCCTTATGCAAGCCTCCCTCCCCTCACCTGTCAACAGGTATACGTTCCTGCGTCTCCTGAATCCCTTTACCCTTGCCAGTCTCTCCTCTATCAGTCCATCCTTCTTTAGCTTGGATATGCTCCGGCTGACGTTGTTCTTGAGCATGTCAAGGGCATCGCTTATACCATCCTGGCACAGTCCGTTGTGTACGGTGTAACTTTTCGGATGGTACTCGAACTGGAAGATGTGCAGGAGTACCCTTTCGGTTTGGGACAATCGCCTACCGGTATCATCCATGGAATAGGGTAGTGTCTCAAGGTTTTTAATAACATCGGAATACGGAAGTGATAACTTGATACAATCACTGATACAATAACGCTTTAGCTTTATATAGGTTGTAAACGGAGTTATCGGTGATAAACATGAAGTCGAAAATGATAAAGAGTTTCCTGGTGGTCTCCGTCCTCATGGTGGCTGTACTGGTACACGGCCTTGAAGTCGGAGCAGGACAGGCAGGAGAAGAATGGGAAATAATAGTGGACGAGGGAGACAACTACAAACATTTCCGGTTCGTCAGCGGTGGTATGGACGACGCCTCCTTCGGGGTCAGATGGGGCACGTCTGATAACCTGGGCGCCTTGGGCATGTTCTCCATACAGAACAGGCATATCGCCATGACCTCGGTTTACGACAGTGACGGAGAGCCCATCAGCGAGAACAAGCCCGTATCCGTTCGAACCGTAATCTCCGCCAGACTGTGGAGGATATTCGAGTACAATGATAGTAACGACAACGGCCTCTGTGATCACATCGTGGACGAGTACGGTAACTTCGTCGAATTCGAGGAGATATACAAGTACGTTGATCTGAATGATGCGGACTGGGAAGTCAGCGAACTCATAGAGGAAGAGGTTGGAGATAATGTAACCTGGGAGTTCACCCTGACTGCAAGGGACCTGATGTATTATGACGCATCCGTTCTACCTATAAAACAGAGGCATCCAGATATGGTCGACGAGAGGCTGGAGTACGTGAACCTTACCTTCCATCTCGAGGCAGGTACGAAGTACGTGGAAGGGGCGAGCATGCCCAGGTTCAGGGTTACGCTGCACAGAGGTGTGGGACCCATACAATATCTCCGTGAAGTGGAGAGAGAGCAGGACCAGGAGATCAACGGTTACGTAGGTTCATACGAGATAAAATGGGACCATGAATTCGTGGGATGGGATTACCAGCCGGAAAACGATAATCCCAGACTTTTCATGGAATTCTTCAATATCGTTGGGAACCACATACCGGTGGATAGACCTCTCTGGCATCAGCGGTTCATGCACCGTATTGGTGAAGACCTAAGGGCGACATACAGGGACGACATAGGGGAACACAC
Organism: Candidatus Haladaptatiplasma halalkaliphilum; assembly: GCA_019594055.1. Lineage (GTDB taxonomy): Archaea > Thermoplasmatota > Thermoplasmata > Halarchaeoplasmatales > Halarchaeoplasmataceae > Haladaptatiplasma > Haladaptatiplasma halalkaliphilum. The sequence continues at coordinate 4,329 of JAFDTY010000001.1, forward strand.
CACCAACCTAACCGATATACCTCCCATGCGCGAAAGAAGACTCCACCATAGCAGGATATCCTACGGCGGCAACTGGTCCTGGGCAGGTAGGTTCCATTGGGTCTCCGATGTTACGGTGGACGGTGAAGATATGGAGATGTACGCACAGATCGTACGCGGTGCTCCTGTGTTATACCGTGACTTCCGGGGACATAATTTCGTGGGATTCGTGGTGTACGGCGGTTTCAACTATCCCGGCGGTTTCCATATCTTCCACGACCCGGGGATAGACGGCAGTGCTATGCTGAGCATCGATGCTGAACCTACATCCAGGATATTTCCATTTCGGGGACTGTTCCTGGGGGTGATGGTGGCAGCAACGGTGGTGCTACTGGTTCTTGCACTTCTCTACCGGGATACGGATAAAAGCTCTGTGAATCTGGGCCATTACGACAAGGAGAAGATTGAGGACGGTGACGATTGGTCCGACTATTACCACAGAGATAGAACATAAAACCCCTTTCCCCCTTTTTTTTACGGATAAGTTTTTATCTTCCCTCTCTATTTCCAGGGGGAGGTCAACGACCATGGACAAAAAAGCATTTTTGGGTCTTATGTTTTGCCTGGGTGCGGTTATATTGATAATAATATCAGTATCCATGCCCTGGTATCAGTTCAGGGCTGAAGGATCAGGTTCAATAGATCTCGGATCCATCAGGATCGAGTCGGACGTGGATGCCCACTTTGACCGCCTGAAAACCGAAACCGTTACCACGGTGGAAATGGGAGACTCCAGCACCCAGAACCGCGATACGGACATAGACGATTACGAAGAACTTCCTGCGGTAAAAGGCGTACTGAACAACACCAGGGTAATACTGGTGCTCGGCCTGCTCATACTTATAATGGGCATACTGGGCGTTATCATGAAGATGGCGGAAAAGATGGATAAGAACATCGTAGGCATAATACTGGTGGTGGGTTGTGTCCTGATACTGTTGGCACCGATATACTTGATGGTCGAGCTACCTTCGGCGATAGGTGAGGATCTCGAGGAACTCGACGATGTTGCCATAGACAAGATGAGCAGGGAATTCTCCGGTTCCGACGAGCGTAGAAGGGAATTCTTGGGGGTAGTCACAGAAGTGAAGACCCGCTGGGGCGGAGGTCCCGGGTGGTACCTTGCCTTCTTCGCTGCCGGCCTTGCAGTCATGGGAGCCGTGGCATTGTTCCTCTCGGAACCGAGGCGGTATTCCGCACCCATAAGCAATTCGGAACCGCTGCCTCGGAGACGCGTAAAACGTCCTGCTATACAACCGGAACAGACCAAAGGCCCCCATGACGGTCCCAAGACCATAATCGACGAGGACGAAGGCATGATCAACTACTGATGTAAGGTTAGAGCCCCAAAACATTATTAAACCCGCCGAACGTTGCAGTGTATTCGACGTCCGAAGCGGGTTTGAAGAGAATGGTAATACGTGTAAAAGACAGGAAGGAAAAGGAGACCGTCCTCGACCTCATGGAGCCTCTTATAGCCAGGTGGTTCGACGCCAAATTCGAGCACCTTACCGAGCCCCAGGGCTATGCAATCCCACTAATACACGAGAGAAAGAATGTTCTGGTATCGTCACCAACGGGCTCGGGTAAAACACTCACTGCATTTTTAGCCATAATCAACGAACTTTTTACACTAGGTAAAAAGGGTGAACTCGAGGACAGGATCTACTGTGTCTATGTCTCACCGTTGAGGGCGCTGGCCAACGACATACACAAGAACCTGGAGGAACCGTTGGAAGAGATCAGAGCGATGGCAAAGGAAGAGGGGATGAAGGTGCCGGAGATAAGGACAGCCATACGCTCGGGAGATACACCCCAGAGCGAGCGCAGGAAGATGGTACTGAAACCCCCGCACATACTTGTCGCCACCCCGGAAAGCCTCGCCCTAATACTCTCGTCACCCAGATTCAGGGAGAGCTTCGACGGTGTACAGTACTTCATAATGGATGAGATCCACGACATATGCTCTTCCAAGAGAGGATCATTCCTGTCGCTAAACGTCGAGCGGCTGGAGGCACATGTGAAGGGGGAGATGACCCGCATAGGGCTTTCCGCCACCCAGGCCCCCATAGAGGCCATAGGAGAGTTTTTGGGAGGGTACGTCAACGGGAAGCCCCGGGAAGTCAACATCATAGAGGTTCTGGCTGAAAAAAGCCTCGATCTGTCGGTGATATCACCGGTTGACGACATGACCAGACTGCCCTACGAAGTGGTGAACTCCCACATGTACGACCTTCTGAAGGATATGGTGGACGAGCACAGGACCACCCTCATCTTCACCAATACCAGGAGCGGTGCCGAGAGCGTATCGTACAAACTCCAGGAACGCCAGGTAAGGGACATCGCCGCCCACCACGGCAGTCTGAGCAAGGAAACACGATTGACGGTGGAGGAGGACCTGAGGGAAGGGGAGCTGGTGGCGGCGGTATCCTCCACCTCGCTGGAACTCGGCATAGACGTGGGCTACATCGATCTGGTACTTCAGGTTGGCTCCCCCAAGTCCGTGGCAAAAGGACTCCAAAGAGTGGGTAGGGCCGGACACGGTGTTGGCCAGACATCCAAGGGACGTATGATAGTATTCGAAAAGGACGACCTGGTGGAGTGTGCGGTGCTCACAAGGGAAGCCCTTAATCACAACATAGACAGGGTGAACATACCCGAGAACAACCTCGATGTTCTGGCCCAGACCCTGGTGGGTATGAGTCTGGAGAAGAGGTGGGGGGTTGACGAGGCATTTTCGGTCATCAAAAATTCCTACTGTTACAGGGGGCTGGAGAAGGGTGATTACATCAAGGTACTCGAATACCTGGGTGGTGAAGGCGGTAGCAACATCTACTCCAAGATATGGTACAACAAGGAACAGGAGACCTTCGGGAAAAAGGGCGGTGCCCAGCTGATCTATTACCTTAACATAGGCACCATACCATCGGACTCCAGCTACAGGGTTTTTTCCGAAAAGGGCGTGCCCCTGGGAAAACTATCGGACAAGTTCGTGGAGCGCCTGACCTCGGGGGATGTTTTCATACTGGGCGGGCACTCCTACGAGTTCATGCATACCAGGGGCACCAGGCTCTTCGTGAGGGGTGCAACGGGGAAGAAACCCACGGTACCCAGCTGGTCAGGTGAGATGCTGCCTCGAAGCTATGACCTCTCCAAGGCGGTGGGAAGGTTCAGGAGGGTGCTGGAGGGAAGGCTACACGAAGATATGGTGCCATGGCTGATGGAGGAATATCATATCGACGGCGGCTCGGCCAACACCATACAGAGTTATTTTCGCGAACAAGAGGCGTTCTCCCCCAGGATGCCCACCGACAGAAGGGTGTTGATAGAGGGTTACACTGATCAGAACAACAGGTACAACCTTATCTTCCATGCATGCTTCGGCAGACGCGTGAACGACACCCTCTCAAGGGCCTACGCGTACATGATATCCCGAAGGTACAACTGCAGTACCAAGGTCTCCGTTACCGATGATAATTTCCTGATAGCCACCGGGAAGAAGGTGCCCCCGGAGGAGGTGCCCGGTTTGGTGACATCCGAGAACGTGGAGAGCACCATCAAGAGGGCGGTACGCAGGACGGAACTCTTCAACCAGAGGTTCCTGCACTGCGCCGGGCGGGGCTTCATGATACTCAGGAACTACAAGGGCAGGGAGATATCCGTATCCAAGCAGAAGATGCGCTCCGGAAAGCTGCTCGAGTTGCTCGAAGAATATCCGGACCACCCCATGATAAAGGAAACTTACAATGAGATACTCTTCCAGGTGCTGGACCTCAAGAACGCCATGGATGTACTCCTGGAGATGGAAAGCGGTTCCATGGAGGTATGTACCTACGATTACAATGAAACCCCGTCTCCCTTCGCCCACAATGTGGTGATGGTGGGTATATCGGATGTGGTGATGATGGAGGACAGGAGCGCTCTGCTGAGACAGTTCCACCAGAGGGTGCTGGAGCGAGTGTTCACCCGGGAGGAGATAGAAAAATTCCAGTTCAAGAGAGAGGATGTGGAGGAGTACTATCTACGCAAGAGACCCTATTTTAATACCAAGGAAGGCATGCTGGAAGTCATCAGGGAGATGGGTCCTTTACGGGTATTCACCGAAAGAGGCAACAACATATACCTGTATACAGATAGAACATTCGAAGAGGTTCGGGTTTGGGGCAGGGAACTGTTGAACGAAGGGAGTATACAGTCCATCTGGATGAACGAGTCTAAGTGGGTTACCACGGAGGAGGTACCCGTTTACCTTTCTTGCCTGGACAGGGGTATCGCTCCCCGGGAGTCCCAGGTGATGGCGTCCCTGGCCCGGGAGCCCAAGACAAAGCGTGAGGTATTCAGGGAAGGGGACCTGAGGCTTAAAGACGTTGATTCCACAGTACGCGAGCTCGAGATAGCCAGACTGGTTAACCGCCGGGGTATATCCCGGGAGGGCGAGTATCGATACGCTCCCCTGCCGCCCAGCACCCTGGACACGGAATCGGTGGAACGGGTCATCCGCAAGTACCTGGTCCACGAAGCTCCCAGGAGCCTCGATGAAATATCCTTCGCACTTGCCATGCCCGAGGACAGGGCCCTCGCCGCCCTTGACAATCTGGTGGAGCAGGGAAGGGTGGTCTCGGGAAAATTGGTGATAGGCGAGGGGAAACAATACATGCTCCAGGAAGACTATCACGAACTCCGTTTTCCGGGTAAGGAGCGTGTTTCGGAGGAAGCTATCACCGGATATCTATACGGTAAAAATTTTGCGCCCCTTGCATCCATAGACGAGTACTTCGATAAATTCGGGGAGGCCAGCAGCCCCTTGGAAGTCTTCCAGCGGGTGGAAAACTTTTCCATGGAACGGTGGAATGAAATGCGTAAACGGGGGGAGATAGTGGAGGGACGGTTCCTGAACGGCAGGGTGTCCTATGTTAAAGGGGAGGACGTACCCCTTTACGTGGGCGCATACAGGCTGGAGGCCCTCACGGAAAAAGAGCTCGAGATATTGGAACTCGTAAGGAAGGGCAGGGCTAATACCCTACGAGAGTTGAAGAAAGCCAGCAGACTATCGGGGGATGAGGTCAAGGAAACGGTGAATAAACTGGACACCAATCTCTACCTGTACAGGGAGTTCACCGGTGACGAGGGCTGGTCTTCCACAAACACCTACCGGGTGCTGGACACGGAACCCGTTGACAGGAAGATCGCGGTGGAACGGATGATAACCCGCTTCCTGAAGGGAAACGGACCCGTCCTTTTGAACGATCTGTACTACCATACGGGCCTGGGGGTATCCGAGGTGGAACCGGTTCTCACGGAAAAATTGATGGCAGGGCAGGTGGTAAAGGTTAAAGTGGGTGATTCGCACAGGGAGATGTACCTGAACGGGGAGGAGCTGGACGAACTTTATTCCACCGGAGGAACAAGGGACGGCCATGAGGTGAGGATACTTTCCCGCAGCGACCCCTACACCAGACCCATGTGGGCCGAGATATATTCCAGGTACGGTGACGACTGGATATACCCGATAGTGAGTAACGGAAGGGTGGTGGGTTGCGTGGAGAAATGGATGATGAGCGGTTGTGTCGAGATACGTCATCTTGACCTGGATAACGAAAGCCTTCTTGATCAGGTTTTACGATGTATGGACGAGCTCATGGAATTTCACCGCTTGGAAGGCTACGATATAGTACGCATCAAACATTTCAACAATAGGCCACCGGCGGAGGCCGACCAACTGACGCTAAAAACATTCCTCGGAAGCGGTTACGAGATGATACAGGGGATGCTGGTCAAGGGAAATATCGTCACCCATACTTTTTCGGAACATGAGATACTCTCCTACGTTTTCCATAAACAGGGCCTGGCGGATAACCCCTACCGGAATTCAAGGGAGGCCGTTTCCGCCATGAAGGGCCTCCGTTCCGATCTGGAACTGAGGGCAAGGGTAAAGGAATTCTCTTCCGTGGAATGGCTTCACAGAAGGGGTGAGGTGCTGGCGGGGAAGATGATACCCCCTTACCTGATGTATGCACTGCCCGAGGATGCCGCTGTATACAGGCTGGCCAAGGGCGTAAAGCCCAACAGGGCCATGAGGTTAGTACTGGAAATAGTAAGTGAGAAGGAGCCCGTACCCCTTGGCACCATCTACCACCTGTCTCACCTGGACAGGGACGAGACAAAGTCCGCCGTGGACGAGCTCTACAACAGTTTCATGATAGCCAGGGACAATTCCAACAGGTTCTTCCACGTCCACCCGGCGGACATGGAGCCCCGGGAAGCGAAGAAACGGGTGGTGGAATGGTCCTTCCGTAACTTCGGTATCTTCAGCGCCGAGCGCCTGTCAATGTACCTGGGCCCGGATTATCCCATGGGTGAGATAAGGGAGATCCTTGCCCAATTGGTCAACGAAAAAATCCTTTCAAAGGGATTCCTGAAGGAGGGGGATGACACGGTACACTGGATACTAGCTGATGACCTGGACATGGTGAAAGGCCTGGACTTCCAGGGAGGGATGGTGGTACCAACCTCCGACCGCCTTAACCTCTACCTCAGGGATGAGATATCCGTCAGGTTCGACCTTGGGGCGTGCAACGTGGTATTCTCCGGTACCGAGATGGTGGCCGGGTTCAACGCCCTTCGAAGGGATAGATCACTGCGTATAAAGGAGTACGAAGGTTCACAGAAACACAAGCTCACCGTCAGGGACTGGGCCTACAGGAACAATATGGGTATAAAGGAAAAGGAGACCAGGAAAAGGGTGTCGGATTACGAAGTCCGTAAATGGTACGAGCGTACCAGGGGTATATAGGAAAAAGGGGAAAGGGTTTACAGCTGCTCACGATTCTTAACCGATGCGGATTCGTGGACCTTTATGTCCTTGCCGCGAACGGTACCGACCTTGCAGCCGGGGCCTATCTTGACCACGTTTCCTTCCACCAGGTCCACCGTGGTGGCCTCAAGGTATATGTTGTCGCCCTTGATGCTTTTCGCGGTCAACTTTCCCTTCTTGACGAAAGACAGGAATCCTCCGCCTCCGCCGGCTTCCACCAGTACGTCGCCGCCCTTGATGTGTCCAACACGGCAATCCGCTCCGGGTTTCAGGATTATCTCGGAGCCTGTCAGGGTGCCCTCCACGGCGAAGGCACCGCTTCCCTTGAAGGTCCGGGCAAGGATGTTCTGCACCGCCTTGAAGGCTCCCGAGGTTTCCATCTCGTCGACCACTATGTCACTCTCGAATTTCGTGGCGCCGCTGCTTTCGATCCGGTCCGCCTTTACAGCCCCTTCGAACTTCGACGCACCGGATAGATCCATATAGCCCGCCTCTGTCTTTCCTTCCACTTTTATACTGCCCCCTGTGTTGAGTTTCTTTACCACAAGGTCACCTTCGATCTTGGTGGAACCGGATATCTTTGCTTCCCTGGCACGTAGGTTTCCTTCGACCTTTGAGGCTCCCGAGGACGAGAAGTACTCGCAGTTGCACTCCTTTATCTTCCTTGCTCCGGTAAGGCGGACATTTTTCGTGACGGTTTCGACGGCCTCACCTTCGATCTCATCCATGTCGTCTTCCATGTCATCTTCCAATTCCTCCTCCTTGAAGGATTCCTTGGCCTCGTACCTGGACTTGATCTTGAGGTATGTGTCCTCGGATATCTCGCCATTGGCGAGCCTTTCTTCCAGCTTTTTCAGCATCTCTTCATCCATTGGGATCATCTCTTTCTTGGTTCATGTTAACTATAACGCACCGGAAGTATATATACTATCTTCAAGATATTATTAGATAGATTCAACTTTGGGGTGGACAAGTTCAACTTTGAAGTTGAAAAGTTTATTTATCACTAGTTCATTTACCTCGTGATGAAAACCTTTACCGAAGAGTTGCTACGCTTGTTCTCATCCAAGACGAGGTGTACCATACTCGAGCTCATGGCAAAAGGTTACGATCACCCCGAAGATCTGGCGAAGAAGCTCGATCTTACCCGGCAAGGGATAGACAAACATCTCATCGAACTCCACGACTGGGGGTTGCTGGAGAGGAATGCAATATTCCCTCCGGACGGTCGTCCCAAGATAGTTTACGAGCTTACCGGTGAATGCCGCCAGCTCCTTTCGGCACTGGAAAAGGTGGGTGAAAGTTACAAAGAATCCATGATCGATCGGGCCGAGACTGAGATGGGCAATCTCGACACCAGGCTGGCGGACGGAGAGCTTGACGAGGAATTGTACTATCGTAAGGTGAGGGACATAAAGAAGCGGTGGAGATATCACATATTGAAGAACGAAAAAGATTAATACGTTGTACCAATCAACTGCCTAATCATCGTTGCCACTGTGGCTTAGAGGCATAGCGATTCCTTGGTATGTAACGGCGATCTCATACATTTCGTCCAAACACCCAAAAAGGAATAGGTCGTGGGTTCAAATCCCACCAGTGGCTTCTTTTTTTCGTAATGAGTATAATAGCAGGCTTGCCAGTGCTAAAAGAGTCACATATTAACAGATACTTCAGCGCAATTAAAACCCTTGCGGCAGTCCTCATAGTTGTAGGTTGGTTTCTTTTAATGTTAGGTGCCCCAGCTCTTTTTTGGGGAGACATTACCTTCCTTGAAGAGCCATTTTTTTTCTGGATTCTGTTTATTGGGGGCCTTTTGATGATTACCGGACTCCTTATATGGATAAATGGAGCATTAGAAAAGCAAACTCATTACCTTTTGACGAATGGTAAAAGGACAAGAGGAGATGATAACTAGTAGGCCATGAGCAAAAAATTGTGTTTAATTCCTCAGATGCGTGTTTTTCTGATATCTGTATTACTCCCGCCCATATCCATACAAGAAACTCATCACTGTTTTCGTAGGGGTTATTCTTACCTTCTTATCACACGTTGTTACTATCGTAGAAATCTACATTGCATCCCATCGTTTGACACCAAGACGTAGATGGGTTTCAAAACAAAAGTTACTTACGTGTTCTACTCTCCGAAGTACTGATGTTGCAGTTACTACAACATATTTCCACTATCTATTGCAGTTACTACAATATACCGAGTTAACTTGGCCCGGGCCCTGTAGAAAACTGGTGAAGTGGCCGTCGGAAACTACGTTTCATAATACCGATAAAAGCTAGTTTTGTAGAAAAGGTGGAATCCATGATCCCTTCATATCGCCCCGCTTCCAGTGGGAATCCCACCAGCTGATGAAAACACATACTACTACTTTGAATGGTGCAAATTGACAGGCGGGCCATTTTCTCACGGCTTATCAAATAAGTTCACAACTCGGAGCTTGCCTTTTTAGACTGAACAGTCGCCGCCGAGTAAACCTGCCTCTAGGGTAAAACTCAGACTAACATAACCTGAAATCGGAGGGAATAGGGACGGTGGTTGCCGGCTCAGAACAACGATCCGAGGCCGGCAGCAGCTTCTTCTTTCTCCTTGTCTTCGTCTCTATCTTCTTCTTCCTCTTCTTCTTCCTTATCCTCGGCTGGTGACGCCGCCGCAGGGGCAGCCACAGTCGTTGCCACGGGCATAGCGATGCCTTCCTTGATGGCCTCGTCTATATCGATTCCTTCCAGGCAGGCCGTCAGGGCCTTTATCCTTGATTCGTCCGGTTCTATTCCGACAGCTTTAAGGATATTCGATATACCGTCTTCGCTTATCTCTTTGCCCGCCGAATGAAGCACCATTGCGCTGTACACATATTCCATATTTATGCCTCCTATTATATCTATCTATTGATCTTCGGTATCCTCTTGGGATTCTTTTTTGTCATTTGCAGTTTTATCATCCATATCCAGGGCCTTCAATATATGGTCGTCCAGGGCATCACGATCCAGTTTCTTGGATAGGGCCAACATCCTCATGTGTGCCTCGGATAGCTTGAGTTTGATGGTCTCCCGGACTATCATGTCAGAGTTCATGGCCAGGCTGAATGCGTCCTTGCTTGCCTTGCTCAGCAGGATCCTGATGTTATCCCTTGTGGGATAAGACGCATTTACCGATAAGCTGAAAGCATCGCCGGCGCATTTTTTTATGGCGTCGAGGAACTCTTCCGGGTTCACATCGAGTATCTCTTTATCGAAGAGGGTCCCGTTTTCGTAAGCGACCCTGAGGTTCAAGCCCACTATCACAGGGTTGATATCAAGTCTGGTGAGCATCTTTGCAAGGTCGGAATCTATCACCTCTCCTTTTTTGACCACCACCTTTGTTTTGTTAATCACAACCTTGCCTGATTGGATGGAAGCCGGAATGCCCACCTTCTGGAGCTCGCCCACGACGGGTCCCGGTTTGAAGGGTGTGTTTCCCTTCATGACCTTTATGTTTTCCGGGGCGATCTCACCTCCGCTGGCTGGGGCGTTGGTCTTGGTAGCCTCCATACGGTTGAAGAGTTTGAACGGGTTGATGTCAGTGGCCACCAGGGCGGTCTGACCGCTGAGGTGTTCCTTCAGCCTGTCTATGCCTTCCCTTTCCTCAACCACCTTATCCAGGGCTCTTTCTATAAATGTATTCCTGGAGATGGTCAGGTCGATGATGCCCCTCAGTTTAGACCGTATTTGCTGGAACTGGAATGCCGGTATACCCTCTATATCCACCACGGCAACCACAGGGCTGGTTCTGAGTAGCTCGGTCAGCTTTTCCACTTCATCCTTTTTCCAAACAGGTATCTCATGCATGGTCATCCCCTCACATCACCCTTACCGCAGGGCCCATGGTGGTTTTAAGATATATGCTATGTATGTTCTGAGTGCCCTTTTCAAGGTCTTCCGTTATGCGTTTGATCACGGTTTCCAGGTTTTCCGATATCTTTTCGGGGCCCATGTCTACGGTACCTATGGGCGCGTGGAACGTCTTCTTGTCCCTGGATCTTATCCTCACCGTATTTCTAAGGGTGTTCACCGTGCTGTCAAGGTCCATGTTGGGTGTGAAAGGCATGGGCATCTTACCCTTGGGGCCCAGGATCGCACCCAGATTCTTACCGATCACCGGCATCAACGGTGGCTCGGCGATGAAGAAGTCATGCTCCTCGGCGAACTTTCTTGCCACCCTCTTGTCGTCAGCGAGTTCCTTTAGGCGATCCGGTTCTATAACTGTATCGACCTTCTTTTTAGCCTGTAGTGCCAGATCACCGCTTCCGAAAACACCTATCTTCAAGGGTCTTCCCCTTCCGTGGGGAAGAAGTATCTCCTGATCAACCCTGTTCTCGGGTTTGGTCAGGTCCAAATCTTTCAGATTGAAGGCTACCTCGACACTTTCGGTAAAATTCCTTTCGGGAGCCTTTTCCAGGGTCTTTTTTACGACCGCCAATAACTTTTCATTTGCCAATGTTGACGCCTCCTGTAGTACAAAAGGTACATCAAAGTACCTCCTACATGGTGGGGTATCATCCTCAGTATGGGTTCGTATATAAAGGTTACGTTCACGACTCTTTCACCCCTTGGCATATACCACAGGTGGAAAGGTCCGCAAAGTGTAATATTACCGTTAAAGATGTCTTTTTCTGCAGTTTTTATCGTATTCACAGATCTTGTTGTAGTCATGTATGGTGGTGTCATGGCTGCAAAAACCACCGCAAGTGGCGATACGGGGTATATCCTTCTTGGGTTCGGAAGGGTGATCACCCTTTCCCATAGCCATAATCGTAGCTGTTATCAGTATAAAAAGGCGGTAATAAAACGTTCAGTCCTTTTCCACCGTTTCCTTCAATTCCTCGATATCGATGTAATCACTATGCATCAAGTCATTCTTCTTGGCGAAGTCATAAAATTTTTTCTTGTCCCGTACACGTTTTTTGTAAAAGCTCTCCGCCGCCAAACCCTTCTCCGTCCGGTATACCACAAATATGGTCCACGGCATACGTTTGATATTCGTATACACGGCCTTCACATCCTCCGCTGATATCCTCAATACCTCCTTTCTACGCGACGAACTGTACTTGATGACGTGACCTTCCTCGAAGTGTAGGTCGTCCATGTACGAATGGTACTCCAGCAATTTCTTTCTGAGGCGAAGGAAAAATACCAGTATGTATATGAAAAGACCTATCATCAGAAAAAGTTTGATGATCTCGTTTTCCATGTGAAAACGGAAGTGAAGAAATATGGTGATAAACAACAGTATCGAAAGGCCGAGGAGGTCGCTGTAGATGCTCCACTTCCTGTCCTTCAACTCTTTGGCCAGGTTTTCCTCGTAACTGCCGTCCGCACTTGCCATGGCAAGGAACAACCGCACAGTGGTTATAATATTTTTTGTGTTCGGCTCGCAATAGATAAATATTTGCCCGGATGAAATAATCCACAAAAAGGTCGTATCGATAGAGTTTACAACCTCTCACTACCGCAAACTATAAATAATAATAATAATAATAATAATATACCTCCGTGATAGACATGAACGGCATGAAAAAAAAGGTGATGGTAAGTGCGGTATTGCTTTCGTTGATCCTTATCCCGGCATATTCCTCCGCTACAGTATACTCACACCATAATCTCAGCGAAGGTGAATATGCGGTGGGTGTACAAAATCCTGATATTTCCAGTATCAAATTTGCGGATATTCATTTGACCGCAGTTCATCGCGGTGCTTGCCCGGGTATACTACCAAATTTACAAAACGAACAAAACGCGATAAGAGATCTGATAAATCAAAATACTAACCATATACCATATCCAACAACCAATTGGAATACTAATCAAATAAACCAAAATAGCTTAAGACCAACGTTCGTGAGCACGTTTCACTGGATGGGACATTGTAGGCGAAGAAACACGTGGCCTCTAGGATCAAGGCCATTCCTCGAGATATGGCCTGTTAACACAAACAGGCCTAAGGGAAGATGTCCTTTGTCCTGGTGTAATCGAGGTTATGACAGATATTTTGGCAGCGATGTACCTTCAAATATTAACCACATAGATTTTGTTTTCCTGAACACCTGTAATTCCGCAACTTCTGGTTCCTGGTATTATGCGAGCTTATTTGACGGTTTTATAGATAACGGTGCAAGATGCATCATGGGATGGACTGGACTTATTCACGATGACCATGCCTTTGAGTTCTCGGTTCTTTTTTATACCTATTTAACTACAACAGTCTACACCATTATTTATGCTAGAAACATGGCTTATGGTCAGCTTAACAATCCATTGTCATACCCCCAGGTGCGTGGTCATAACCACAACCCCTATAGGTGATATAATGAAAAACAAGAAGAAACTAGGTTTGTCGATCGTAGCGTTGTTAACCGTAGTTATCATCTGCACGAGCGCTCTCAGTAACGCGAGAGCCGATGTATCCGATATATCGGATGATGTGATCACATTAATAGACGCTGTGGAAATCATAGAAGAAGCGGGTTTCCAGGTTCCCGATAATGCACAACATAACAGAAGAGTTGATAGAACCGGAAGAGATCTCTGGTTCATATCATGGGGCCAACAAGACGCTGTTTACACCGTGGAGATAGATGCCGTGACCGGTGAAATAGTATGCATCGTAGCGCCTCCCCAATCGGAAGAACGGTTGATAAACAATGCGGACGAAGCGATATCTATAGCCCTCCAACGATTGAATGATATCAAGAATGTCGATATACCCGATATCCTTTATGATCTGTCTCCCGAAATAACGGAACCTATTTGGATTATCCGCGGTTGGAGAATAAAATGGTACCAGCAAGTAAGTGGCATACCTGCAGGTGGCCATATCATAGCAGAGATATCAACGAGTGGTGAGATAGTATGTTATGTAAAAATATGGTTAGATATAGATGAAACTACGATAACCACTCGTGATGTGATCGGTAATGAAAATGCCATTAAAAGTGCAGAACGTTGGATAGCTTCGGATGCCCCATCACTAGTATATCTTAGGGCCCAAACGACAGAGAAAACCACCTCCGAACTGTACATAGGTATACCATACCACGACCCGGAGGAAACGGAAAGAAGTTTTGTGCCCGTTCTCATGTACAATGTAAATTTCATACTTATGGAGTACTTCGTCACTGTTCAAATCGACGCGGGAACAGGAGAGTATCTGGGTATGACCACCACGAGGTCTTGGCCAGTTGACATTCACGAACATGCACATTACGATGATCCGGGAAGTAACAACAGAGCTGTTGAAATCGCCGGGTTGATTGTAATAGGTCTTGTTATAGGTATAACATGTTCGATAATCGTGATGAAGAAAAAACATCAGTAAACCCTTTCCCGTTCTAACTATTCCATCCATTCGATTCCCATCAGGTGAAAGGTGTGGAATATTCAACCTCGCCTCAGGCGATATCCGATCATGATTTTTTACAAGGTGTATAACCGACACAAGCGACAGATTTTTAATCGCAGGGTGATATAGTGAAACATGACCCCCAAGCTTCAAGTTGCACTGGACCTGATCAATCTTGATAGAGCGGTAAAGATAGGCAGGGATGCCCTCAAGGGCGGCGCGGATATCATCGAGATAGGCACACCCCTGATAAAATCCGAAGGGATGGATGCGGTACGTAGGATGAAGGAGATTTTTCCCGGTACCGTACTGGTCGCTGACATGAAGACCATGGACGTGGGTGGCTTGGAGGTGGAGATAGCCGCAAAGGCAGGCGCTGACATAGTGTGTATACTAGGTTCCGCGGACGACGAGACCTTCAAGGAGGGTTTGAGGGCAGGAAGGAACTATGACGCCAAGATACTGGGCGACCTGATAGGGGTGGACGACCCTGCGTCCCGGGCCGAAGAATTGTGCCAACTGGGTGTTGATTATGTGGGAGTCCATGTGGCTATCGATGCCCAGATGAGGGGTGAGGATCCCCTGGCTATCCTCCGGGAAGTGGTGAAGGCCAGCTCGGTACCTGTTGCGGTGGCCGGCGGTATCACGTCCGAACTCGTCCCCGGGCTGGTGAAGGCGGGAGCGGACATTATCATCGTGGGTGGCGCTATCATAAAGGCCAGGGATGTGGTATCCGCAGCCTCGGACATCAAGAAGACCATGCTGGAAGGCGTATCCACGGGGTCCCAGGTTTCCCGAAAGTTCGGTCCAGAAAAGGTAAGGGAAGCCCTGTCCAGGGTATCCACGGCCAATGTATCCGATGCCATGCACAGGGAGCCCTGCATGCAGGGTATAGGGCAGTTGACATGTACCGGGGCGAGGATGGTGGGAAGAGCCTTCACCGTGAGAACGGTCGATGGCGACTGGGCAAAACCCGTGGAGGCCATAGAGAAGGCAGAGGCAGGCGATGTGCTGGTAGTGGATGCCGGGGGCGGCACCACCGCGGTGTGGGGCGAACTCGCTTCCTGGTCATGCAAAACAAAGGGTATACAGGGGATAGTGATAGACGGTGCGGTGAGGGATGTGGATGAGATAAGAGAGCTGGGCTTCCCTGTTTTTGCCAGGCACTGTGCCTCAAACGCAAGTGACCCCAAGGGCTACGGAGGCATGTCCATAGAGGTAAACTGCGGCCAGCGACGGGTAAGGCCGGGTGACTGGATCCTGGGTGACGATAGCGGTGTGATGGTGATACCAAAGGAGGAGGCGATACAGATAGCCAACAGGGCCCTGGACGTGATGGAGAAAGAGGAAAGGATACGTGAGGAGATCAAGGAAGGACGAACCCTATCAGTTGTGATGGAGCTGGAAAAATGGGAGCTCCGGGATTGAACTCATAGTCTCTTGAGAGAAGCCTCATCCACCAACCTGACCCCCATTTCATGGCACCAAGACTCGATCTTATTCAACATTTCCTCACCCACATCCTTCGATATCATGACCATCTCGGCCTGGGACTGGGCAAGTCCCATCCCGAACAACTCACGGTCCAGCTCCTTCAAAGCCCAACCCGGGACCATGTGGCCCATGGAAACTTTCCTGCGGCGTGCCAGATCCGTGAACTCGGGAGCGTAATGCCCCCCGCCGATACCGAATATTATGGGGCAGGACGTTTTTTTACATGTTTCAGGCTCCATCAGGGTCATCCCGATCACTTCTCCCGCCCTCACGTCACTCCAACTCCCCTGATCGCTGCCTATCTCGATGTAGTATGCCGGTGTCTCCAGAAGGGGGCCGTGGTGGGTGGCTTCAAAGGATACCTGGTATTCCCGTGTCAATCCCTTTCCCGTAGCTATATCGTGCAGTGCCCTCAATGCCCCTGTCATCTCGTGGGGTGCAGGTGGTACCAGTTTTCTATCCTTACCGCCGAATTTTGCCTTTCCGAAATTTCCTATGGGATGAACGGTCAGGGAGTGTATACCTGCCTTTGAAGCGTGTTTCGAGATGAAGACCATGTGGTCAATGGGCCCCAATATACCGGAAAGTTCCACGTCGATACCTTCCGCGTATATATGGTGTCTGTTCACCGTGACCATCCTGTCGTCCTCCCTGCCGTAGATGGGGCTTTCCTGCCATTCACCCGTGCTCTCCCATCCGTATTCCAGCAGATTGTTCAGTATGTTTTGGCTGGCGGTATCTTCCAGGGATGAAACGATAAGACGCATGAAGGGGGCATGTGATAGTGCCCTTAATAATTTTCACTCGACAAAGGATTTATACCTCCTCGCTGATTGGATATCATGGAACATGACCTGCTGGATGAGCTACTGGACAAGTCACCGAGGTCCATCTTCGACCTTGAGGATATGCCCGTGGGCTCCATGCTGATCGTCATAGGTGCCTATATATCCATGGTACTCGGTTTCTTTCACTTTTTGATCAATAGCCTTGTCTATTCCCCCCCATCATTCATCTTTCAATTCATCATCAGCTTCTTCCTCGGTTTGGCCATGCTGGTGGCCTATGTAAAATATTCAAGGGATGTTACCACCTATGCCATCTCGACCATGCTTTTTTCCATAATATTGATACTCCTGGGGGGTGCCGTGGGGGCGATAGCGGGTCTTATCGCACTTATGGGCTCCGTGATAACACTGTTCACCGGTGATCGGTAACTTGATTTCATGATAAAAGTTATTACCCACCGAAGAGATTGATACCTCAAAGATGTGACCGTCATGGAATCAGGAATGGACATAGTGGCAAAGCTCATGGCTATCTCGGCCATGACCGCTCAGAGGGAGAAGAACGTTACCGACCTGAATGTAACACTCCTGGACGAAGCAGAGAAGGAGATACTGGTGGAGGAGATGTTTCAGATCGCAGAACAGAAGGTTGACGAGACCTTCAGCCAGATGGGTGAGATGATACTCGACTCAGAGGGCGTTTTACTATTGGGACTCGATGACGATTCACCCCTGGGATTGAACTGTCAGGCGTGCGGCTTTTCAGACTGCCTGGAGATGTCAAAGGTGGTAAAGGAGGATATATTCCAGGGGCCTAACTGCATCTTCAGGGCCATCGACCTGGGGATGGCGGTTGGCAGTGCCCTGCGAACGGCGAGGATACACAATGTGAAGGTGGAAGTGATGATCAAGGGCGGACTGGCGGCCAAGAGGGTGGGACTGTCCACATCAAGGGTGGTCCTAGCACTACCCGTATATCTGGAATGAATCATCCATCATCCGGGATGATATCTCTTCTTTCACCCAGGCATGTACCGTCAAGAAGATACACCCTCTCTTCCCGTATATCTATGGACCTATGAAAGGGCCCGAGATAGCTTTCCTGGTTTATGCATATACCCCCCAGAAGGTGATTATAGTTGGGTATGAGTATGCCAGTGGACTCAACTCCCCGGAAAGAGTACTTTAAACGTACCCAGCAAGGGTATTTTTCCCTTCTGCCCAGCCCGTCGTATAGTGCCACCGCGGGATGAGCGTGGGCGAATACGTTCAGCCGGGTCTCCATCACATGGTCGTCCGGGATAGCATGTCCGTGGAAGAAACCTACACCACCTATGACTGCACCTCCGGAACCGTGGACGGTGACCTCGGAGGGGAGATATCTCTCTATATTGCCGTCGTGATTGCCCTTGACCATATGTATATCTTTAACCACCTTCAGCCAGGTATCCATCGCCAAGGGTATCTCACGGTACTCCTGCCAGCTTCCCCTGGGAATGTTGTGCTTTAGATCTCCGTTTATCACCAGGGTATCAGCCCCCGTTTCCACCAGCAATCCCTTTATCCCCTCTATCATCCCCGAAGTTTGCGAGGGTATGCTGAATCCCCTGTTGCCGAGCTCGATCTCGTAACCTATGTGCAGGTCCGCAACTATCAACAGGTTGCCGACCATCAGGGCCCGTTCCTGCCACAGCGGCTGTGAAGTGGTCATCTTACACGATCATATCATAACCGATGCAGATAAGTTTTTACCTCCCACTCCGTCACCTGCTGCCTGTATTCGTTCCATTCGTCCCTCTTCTTGTGCAAGAAATGCCGGAAGGTGTGTTCCCCCAGGGTTTCCTTCATGAAGTCGCTCTCTTCCATAACCGATAGGGCATGGCCCAGATTGGAGGGTAGTGAGAGTATACCCTTATTCAAACGTTCTTCCCTTTTCATGGAGAAGATATCTCCCTGGGCCTGTTTCGGGGGTTCTATACCTTCCTCTATCCCCTTCAAACCTGCAGCCAGCAATACCGCGAACTGAAGGTACGGGTTACCTGCGGGGTCAGGATTTCGGATCTCTATCCTTGTTCCCCTTCCCCTGCCGTCGGGTATCCTAGCCAGCACGCTTCTGTTCAGGAAGGACCAGGAAACGTAAACGGGTGCCTCGTATCCCGGCACCAGTCTCTTGTAGGAGTTGACCGTGGATGCCTGTATGGCGCACATATCCCCTGCATATTTTATCAAGCCTCCCAGGTAGTGCCTCATCACAAGACTCATCCCACTGTTGTCCCTTTCATCGTAGAACGCGTTTTCATCCTTTGAATCGAAGAGGCTTTGGTGGATGTGCATACCGGTTCCGTTAACCCCGGCTATGGGTTTGGGCATGAAGGTGGCGTGTAGGCCGTTTATCATGGCGACCGTCTTTATACAGTGCTTAAGGGTAAGTATCTGGTCGGCGATGGTCAATGCATCGTTATACCTCAAATCTATCTCGTGTTGACCCGAGGCGACCTCATGGTGAGATGTTTCCACCTCGAACCCCATGTCTTCGAAGTACAGATTACATTCCTTACGTACTTTTTCCGCCCTATCGAGGGGCATGAGATCGAAGTAACCTCCCTTGTCGTCAGGTAAGGTAGTGGGATCTCCGTTGGAATCCAGTTTGAAGAGGAAGAACTCGAACTCCGGGCCAACATTGAACTCGTAACCCATCTCCCTTGCCTTCTTCATGTGCCTTTCCAGTATGTACCTCGGGTCTCCGTGGAACCTGTTTCCCGCGGAATCGTATATGTCACATATGAGCCTTCCAGTTTTTATCCTTTCCTCCGACCAGGGAAAGATAAGGAAGGTGTTGAGATCAGGGTGGGCCCGAAGGTCGGATTCCTCCACCGTTGCATAGCCCACGATGGAAGAGCCGTCGAACAGTACCCCCTCTTCCATGGCTCTACCAAGGTGCGAGGCTGGTATGGAGACCGTTTTAACTCCACCTAGGATGTCCATGAACTGCATCTCCACGAACTTAACCTTCTCTTTTCGTACTATATCCAGTATCTTGTCTTTATTCATATCTCTCACGCTCTTTGCTGCAAAATGATACAGAGTGGGTTAAAATGCGATGATATTTAAAGCTAATTGATTAGAAAGTGACATTGGAAAGGTATAAATAGGGGTGCCCAATATCTGTCAATTAAATCTAATCAAATATGGTGATGTATCATGACGGAGAAAAAGTATACCACGGTCTCGATACCGGTGCCCCTGGCAAAGAAGGTTAAAAAGCGGATGGAAGGAACCGGATTCACCTCCCTATCCAGCTATGTTACCTACGTCCTTAGGCAGGTGATATCAAGCATAGAGGAAGAGGAACGTCAGCATGAAGGTTTCTCCAAGGAAGATGAGGAAAGGGTAAAGGAAAGACTCCGTGCCCTGGGCTATCTGGATTGAGTGATCCCCATGGTAACACCCCATGGCGGTACCCTGGTGAATAGGGTGGTTTCCAAAAGACGTAGGGAAGAACTCATGGAGGATGCCAGTGAAATGCCTTCCTTCAGATTGTCCGGTGGCCTGAGGAAGGACGCCCAGAACATAGCTTCCGGTCTTTACAGCCCCCTGGAGGGATTCCTGTGCAGGGATGACATGGAGAATGTGTTAGAGCACTCCAGGTTGTCCAACGATATACCGTGGACCATCCCCATATTACTGGATATGCGGGAGGAAGAGGCAAAAAGATTTACCGAAGGTGATAGTGTAATACTAGAATCCGAGGACGGAAAACCATTCTGTCTCATGGATATCGAAGAGATTTTTACCTACAGTAAAAAAGAATTTGCAGAAAAGGTCTACGGGACGGATGATATCAACCATCCAGGCGTGCAGAAGACCATGGACATGGGAAGTCATCTGATGGGCGGGACGATCACACAGCTAGATGAACTTCCCGATCCCTTTGAAAAGTACGCTTTGAAACCCATGGAGACAAGGGTTCTCTTCAAGGAAAAGGGCTGGAGGACGGTGGTGGGATTCCAGACAAGGAATGTTCCTCACAACGGTCACGAGTACATACAGAAAACCGCACTTACTTTCGTGGACGGTATCTTCATCAACCCCATAATCGGAAAGAAAAAGCCGGGCGATTTCACCGATGAGTTGATACTCGATACATACGACATCTTGATAAAAAATTACTACCTTAAGAACAGGGCGGTCATGAGCATACTGGAAACGGAGATGAGATACGCGGGGCCCAAGGAGGCTATTTTCCACTCCATCGTAAGAAAAAATTTCGGTTGCACCCACTTTATAGTGGGACGAGACCACGCCGGGGTAGGCGGTTACTACGCCCCCTACGCCGCCCAGGACATATTCGAAGAGTTCCCGGACCTCGGTATAACACCCATATTCTTCAAGTCTTTCACACACTGCTGGAAATGCGGTGGTGCCGTTGACGGTTTCATATGTCCCCATGGTGACGAGCACCGGGAAAATTTCAGCGGGAGTAAGATGAGGGAGATGTTGGTACGGGGACAGATACCTCCCGAGCACATGATGAGACCCGAGGTGGCGAAGATGGTGATCGAAACAGAGAAAAAATTTGTGGTATAGGGGCGGATACAAATGGACGAACTGCATGGAAAGAGTGGTATCATCATACATCACTGGGATACCGACGGTATGTGTTCGGCGGCCTTGATACTCAGAGAGCTCGAGGGTAAAACCACCATCACCACTTTTACCCCGACCATCGGAAACTACCACCTGAACCATGAAGATAGGGATCATATCAAAAAGCATGCGACTGATTTTATCATCGTCGCGGATATGGCTTTACCAGGTGATTCCATAGATTTTTTGAAGAGTTTGGGGAAGGTGTACATCTTCGACCACCATCTACAGGATAGATACGATATACATCTACATCAGAATCCGGTCATAGACGGTGAATCCCCGGAACGATATCCCAGTGCATCTTGGGTGGTAGGCGAGTATCTGGGATCAACACCGGACCTATTGTTCGTACTAGGCGCCATCGGTGATAGAGAACGAAAACTACTGGACAATGAGTACATCATGAAGACGGTCAACAAGGTTATGGGAACCCTTCAAACGGATTTCCATACATTACTGGAGGTGATAGCGCTACTGGATTCAAGCTACAAACTCGGTATGAAACAAGAAGTCGAAAGAACACCTTGGTTCTTGATGAATGTGCAGGAACCCCATGGGATACTGAACCGACGTGACTTGAAGGATAACATAGTAGTATTGAACTCGGCTATCGAACGTGAAGTGAAGGGCGGGAGAACAGAGATAAAACCCGGTGTTTTGTATCAAGAGATGGACTCACCCTACAACATTATCTCGACGGTGACAAGAAAGATAGCCTGGGCCAATGAAAACAAGATCGCCTTTGTGGTCAACGAACGTTTTATGGAAGGAAGTATTCAGATATACATAAGAGGCTCTATGAAGGACCCTCGATCCATGATAGAGTCGGCCAGAGACAGAGGATACTCCGCAGGTGGTAAGAATGATGTTGTGGGCATGGTGATCCCGAAAAAAGATAAAAAATTCATAAAAAAGTTACTGGAGATGTTAGCGTGAAACATAACGAAC
This sequence comes from Candidatus Haladaptatiplasma halalkaliphilum, assembly GCA_019594055.1. Lineage (GTDB taxonomy): Archaea > Thermoplasmatota > Thermoplasmata > Halarchaeoplasmatales > Halarchaeoplasmataceae > Haladaptatiplasma > Haladaptatiplasma halalkaliphilum. The sequence goes on from JAFDTY010000001.1 coordinate 26,451, forward strand.
ACATAATACCCGGTGAGCAGCACTGGGAAAAGGAAAATATGGAAGAAGGTTTCGTACTGTGGTTCACCGGTCTGTCCGGCTCGGGAAAGACAGCAGTGGCGGAAAGGGTGGCCGTTATTCTGGAGAGGGAATACGGCCAGTTGGTGGAAAGACTTGACGGTGACATAGTCCGTCAATACCTTACCTACGACCTGGGATTCTCCAAGGAGGACCGGGATAAGAACATAGAACGTGTCAGCTACGTTGCCCGGCTGCTGTCCCGGAATGGCGTGTGCGTTCTGGCCGCCTTCATATCTCCCTATGCGGAGCGTCGTAACAAGATCCGTGATATGGTGACCAATTTTATCGAGGTATACGTCAAATGCCCGGTGGAAGTGTGCGAGGGAAGGGATGTAAAGGGGCTTTACAAGAAAGCGAGGGACGGGATCATCGAGAATTTTACGGGTATTTCCGATCCTTACCAGGAACCGGAGGAGCCCGAGCTGGTACTCGAGACCGACAGGGAAACCATAGAGGAAAGCGTCGACAAGGTTATTTCCTACCTGGAGAATAAGGGCTACGTATGATACCATGACCAAAGTGATACTTGATACCAACGCGCTGATAATGCCGTTCCAGTTCAATATCAACCTGGACCTGGAGCTGGAAAGGATACTGGGCAACCCGGAGGTCCTGGTTCCCTCCTCGGTGGTGGACGAGCTTCGCAGACTGGGTCGAAAGGACGCTCTGGATCTGGCGAGTAAGTATGAGGTTATCCAGGTGAATCGACAAGGTGACATGGGTGTGATGGAGGCGGTGGAAGGGTCCGGAGGGGTCGTGGTCACCAACGATAAGGTCTTGAAGGACAGGCTCAGGGCAAAGGGTGTACCCGTGGTCTACCTCCGGAGCAGGTCGCACCTGGAAGTGATAGGAGAAATATTATAACTGTGACACTTTTCGGTTGTATATGGTAGTGCGGGAAAGTCTGATGATCACGGGTCGTATCCGGACGGGTATGGGCCGGGGAAAGTTCTTTCTCTCCAAGGGTGGTTATAGGGCGCAGTTCATACGCAAACTAGGTATAGACCCTGCGAAGGGTTCCCTTAACATTCACGTGGATGTGCCCTCAAAATTATCACTGCTGGAAGGCTCTGAGGGAATAACCATAGAAGGTTTTCGTGAGGGTGATGACGAATTCGGCGAAGTCGTAGCCTTCGAGGCCGAAATCGAAGGCCTCAAGGCGGCGGCGATCATACCGAGAAAAACATCTCATGTTGATGTACTAGAGGTGGTATCAGAGTACGATCTGCGCAGGGAATTGCACCTTGAGGACGGTGACAGGATATCCGTTACCGTTTACCTCTAGTGAGTATCAGAGATTATCCTCAACATACTCCAGGGCGCTCTCGAATAGTGGCCGGCCGTCGCCCCTGCTCCTGTCCAAACCCTTTCTCGTCCAGGTGGGATCGGTTATACCGTAAAAAACCCTTTCCGGGTGTGGCATCAGACCGAGTACGTTACCTTTTGAATTGCATATCCCCGCTATATGGTCCATGGCACCGTTGGGATTCCAGGGATATACGGGGTTTTCTCCCTCCGGGCCAGTGTATCTGAACACCACCTGCTCTTTCTGTTTCAACAGTTCAAGCTTCTCTTGGCTTTCCATGGTAAATTTGCCTTCGGCATGAGCGCACGGGAACAGTATGATCTCCCGTTCTTCATAATTCCGGGTGAATACGCATCTCCTGTTCTCCTCCACCCGTAGCAGTGTGGGTCGACACTCGAACCTGTTGCTATCGTTGGTTGCCAGTATCGCCTCCGGAATGTGAGAAACGGTCCCGTCCATGGCCGGCAGAAAGCCCATCTCGACCAGTACCTGGAAGCCGTTGCATACCCCCAGAACAGGTTTGCCTTCCTCAACGAAGTTTTTAAGGTCTTCCCTGAGACCGCTCTTCATCCTTGCACCGAAGATGGCCCCTGCCCTGATGTAATCGCCGGCGGAAAAACCACCGGGTATCATGAATATATGGTAGTCCCGGATATCCCTCCTTTCCCGGGGTGTGACATCCTCACCTAGTAACTGTTTAAGATGTACTTTTTCGGAAGCAGCGCCCAGCCTCTTCCATGCCAGGTACGACTCTTCCTCGCAGTTGGTGCCTTCGATGCGGAGCACGGCGACCCTGATATTTTCCCGCTTCACGTTATCTTCTCCTTTTTTCAGGATAAACAGCATCTATTACTAATATATTTTGAATGACGGCTATACAGAAATTATATATTGCCAATGACTTTTGCAAACCTGTTTCTCACGGGGCCGTGGGGTAGCTTGGTCCATCCTTCGGGCTTTGGGAGCCTGGTACCCGAATTCGAATTTCGGCGGCCCCACCATCCCTTCAAAGGCTAGATGTCGATACCGAAGAGTTTCAGGAATTTTGCTTCGCGTTCAACAACGCTACTATCCCCGGTGTCCCTGTATTCACTCCACATATCTTCCGGTCTTCCGGGTAACTCGTTCACCCCGAACAATTCGCCCCTTTTTAACATTATTTTGAACTCTTCCTTCCTCCAATCCAGCTGAGAACGCACCTCGGTGATCTTTCTCAAGGTCTCGTCCGTAACTCTACCTTCCACGGTGCCCGGTGTGCCCTTCACCAAAGATCTTTCCGGTATCACGGTGCCTTCCCTGATGATGGTACCGTCGGTGATCACGGACCCCTTTCCCACTTCAGCGTCCTTGCATATGACTGTGTCCATACCCACGAAGGTATCCCCGCCGATGGTGCACTGTTCGAGCCTTGCTCCCGGTGCGATGAACACCCTGTCACCGATGTTCGTTCCCTCCTCTACTTTCACTCCGGGCATCAGTATTACATCCTTCCCCAATCGGGTATCATCTCCCTTCACCACTACTCCGGGCCAAAGTGAGCATCCCTCGCCCATGAGCACATGGCCGACTATCCGAGCCAGAGGGTCGATGAAGCAATCCCCCGTGGTGATATTGTTGCTCAGGCCCTTTCCATCATCCTTTGGCATGTCCTGTCTCATGGGATGTTCAAGCCTGACTGATGATAAAAATGTTGCGGGAGGTTCATGTATATTTCATGCATGTCAATTAAGACGAATAGATATAAACATCGTTAGAGCTGACCGTGTCCTTATGGCTCTCTGCTGCGGTTGGTATGCACCTATAGTACGATGGATATACTATGGGATGTTTTCGATTATTCCATAGAAATTGCGCCCCATTTATGTTTTGCTTGATCACCCTCTTTTCTTATTGCACTTCCAGGTAACGAAAATAGTTGGGGTTGCGATCAACAAGCTAGCTATTATTGGCATGGACCAGTATATTATACCGTCCGGGCGTTCGACCCTTATCAAAACCCCTGGGCCCGGAATCCAGTAATCACCTTGACTTGGCTTTATCAAAGGTGTCAGATACCATCTTCCCCCCTGGTCGATCGAAATAGTGGCGGTGGTTTCTGTATAATTGATGTTCTGGCTCAAATAAAGCTCACCGACATCTAGAGAGTAGATATTATCCGTAGAATCTTTTAGTGAATCGTACCATCCGTGTAAACGTTTTGTTAGGGGGCGATAGGCTCGACCCATATCCTCGGCACTCTCTAGGCCCCGCCATGGGATATTGTCCTTTTCAGTCTGGAAGGTCGGTGACCATTTATCATAGTAGTTGGTAAGTATAAACTTCACATCGATATCTCTAACAGGTTCTTCTATACCCATCCTGTTCGAGAAACGGTCATCTAGAAGCGATTCATTTATAAAAAAACTTACTGAAAATGATATCTCTTCGCCCTTTCTAATCGAATACTCACTGGCTGAAAAATCCATATCGTAAACGTATATTAAGCTCCAAAATGTACCGTATAAAGTTGTATCGTATATCAGATCGTTATTTTTCGATACATCCTGCGGTACAGCCTCTTCTTCGTAGGGTTGCGAAAAACCGGAAGAGGTGCACAATAACATGGACGCAAGTGCCAATAAAACAAATAATTTTGTATTCATGATCTTGCCCCCTCTATAAGAATATATGATATGATGGACATCAGTACTATGCTAAGCAGAGGTATCAGGAAGAAAATGAGTGGTAATTTACCGTATTCGTCAATAAATGCGATATTATGCATTATGTTTAGTATAGGGAAAAAGAATACATTGGTCAATACATCCGATGATTCCTCGGCAGATTCTATTAAAAAACTTAAAAAGAACGCCAATATCAAGTATGACGATGTGAAAAGCATGGTAGGCATCACTTTTTGTAGAAATGTACCGATAACAACAGTACATAGGAACAAAAATACACCTGCCAGGAACATCAATATTGAAAAATTGACAAGTCTATGTAGTGTAAGTTGCGATATGGTTCCCCAGTACGAGAGGGAGAGAAACATGTGGGCGGAGTATACAAGACTAAGAGCACCGAGTACAACCATACCTGCCAGTATTTTCCCAAAAAGTACAGGTTTAATACCATCCGGAATAAGGAAAAAATTATTCATCCTACCGTTTTCAATATCTTTGGCAAAGTATTTGCTACCGAGGTATCCGCCATAAGCAACAACTAGGTAGGATGAAAAAACAGAACTGAAAAAAATAGGTTCGTTTTTTACTCCGACTTCATATGATGTGTATATTATCTCAAAGTGTAACAGCGAGTATAGATTGATGATGATCATAAAAAATACCAATATGGGAAACGAGTAATCCATGAACGTGGTTTTTACAGACTTTTTCATGATTATATATGCGGTTTTTATCTTTTCATTTATCATTTTAGAGACCCCCTGTATATGGAATCCAGTGAACCATGCTTCAGAGAAAATTCCACATCGTTAGCTATGAGCCATCGAAACACATCCTTTTCAAATCTTTCGCTTCCCTTTCCTTCGATGACCAAAGTTTTTCCGCTCAGCTTAATCCCCAGAACGTGAGGTAATTCGTTAAGATCCTTAAATCTATCCGGGTCTGCAGTATCGATATTCAATACCAGCTTTTTAGAGTGCGATGTTCTTTTCAAAACGTCAAAAGGCTCTCCGAAATCTTTGATGACACCTTCATAAATCATAACTATCCAGTTACAAGCTTCTTCTATATCGTTCAATTGGTGTGATGAGATAAGTACGGAGTTCTTATCTCTGGCGATGGACTCTATTATTTCCATCATCTCACCCTTTATCATGGGGTCCAGACCTGCCAGCGGCTCGTCATAGATCAGTAACTTTGGTTTGTGTAGCATCGTTCTGGCGATACCCAATCTTTTTCTCATCCCGTTGGAGTATTGACTTATCTTATCGTACTTCCTCCCGTGCAAACCTACTATCTCGAGAGTTTCCGATACCCTTCCGTCCACATCCGGTAGGTGATAAAGTTCTCCGAAGTACTCCAGGTATTCATACCCCGTCCATGACGGATAGTACTTTTCGTCTTCCGCCAGATATCCGATAAGGGCCCTGTTCATCTTGTTCCTTGGGGCACCCATCAACGTCATATCTCCGGTATAATTCAGGAATCCTATGATACACTTTATGAGTGTCGTCTTTCCCGCACCGTTGGGTCCTACCAGACCGGTAACGTACCCTTGCGGTATATGGAAGTTTGCGTCTTTTACGGCGGCGAGTTCGCCGTACATCTTTGTCAAATTATTGACCTTCAAGACCGGTTTACCTTTTTGTATTTCCATATCAAACCACCTATTATCACGCCGAATATGGCACCTACAGCCAATATTACAGGTATATTAAAACTTTTATAGTCCAGTACCTCAAGATGAAATTCAACGTTTACCGTCTCGTTAGGATCTCCCGGGTTGGACAGGGTTAAAAAGGGAAAGCTTCCAACCAACCATCCTGGGCGTTTATCATTTCTTATATCCAGGTATGTTTTTGTGGTAGGAGTCTCCTCGTAGTCCACTAATCGCCCTATATCACTCAATACCTGCCATCGGTCATCTTCGAATATATAGTATCTAAGGGGTTTATCGCTCTCAAGATGTACCCTTATAAATTGCTGTTCTTCATCAAACCCTTCGACCCAACCACCCATACCAAATAGATTATAAGTTCTTGCGGCGCCTGTGAATTCGATGCGCTGTTTCTTATTGAAAAGGTCATCCCACGCCATCCTTTCGATCAGCATAAATTCCGTGGAACCGCTCGTGTTCACTTGAAAATTTACCCACTCCGCTTTTAGTGGCTCGTTGGAGGTTCCTCCTCCCGCGTAATGGCTGGTGTTACTCCAGAATTTGCCTTTGTCGTCAACGAGTGTGATGTGACAGTAATGACCACCGTTGAGTCTGTCTTCTTCCGCCCAGCGGAAAACACTTCCGATGTAAGTATTGTTGAGATAGTGGGGTACGGTGAAGTTAAAGGCGCTTTCACGGTAGTTACGTGAGAAGAACATATCCTCAAATGTTCGGGGTGCTTCGTACCGATCATAGAACTCTGGCGGCCCCTTTCTTTGTGCCGGAAGCCGTGTGTCATTAACATCGTCCCCGTAAACGGGTATTACGGACAGGGTGACGATCAATATCATGGCACATATAAATACGCTGTACAGCTTGAGGTATTTCATAGGGTAACCTATACTGTAACATATATATATATGTGTTGGGGTATCAGCCCTTTTTGATACGATCAGTGGATATATGCGCTATAGTGTATTAAGCCGTTGAGCGGTGGAAAAAATGGGCTGAAAAGAAAAAGGCGAGCAAAGCGATTGGCATAATGTTGATAGCAATGATAGCATGTTTTATCATAGCTCCAGGCATAACTGAAGTCGCTCAAGCGGATCATCAGACACGGAACTACAGGGTTGTAAAACTCGGCGCTCCCCATAATTTCTTGGAACTGAATAATGGTCTAAATGAAGTCCGTGTGAGGGTTTGGCTTTATGAAGGAACATTATGGGGCACTAGAAACCATAGAGTGGTTTTTGCCAGACTTGAAAGGCGAGCTTCTGGCTGGGAAGCGACATGTTACCATCAGGAAACCGATGTGTTCGGGGGACATGTCTTGACCGTTAATAGCGTATATGGCGGGGTTTACAGTCCGTACCCACTTGATGGTGGTACAGGATATAGTACTCTAGTGCCATGGAACCTTATCGGATCCAATGCGGGCTCTGGTGTCCATGTACCTACCAATTGGCGAACAGCAAATTGGGATGTTTATGTAATCAATAGCCCTCACTGGAATTATGCCGTCCATATACGTCAAGGTAGCAGGACCTCAAGTTATGATGGTGCCTTCATAGGAACTGCTTTTGACGTCGGCCAAAGCGGTGCTGATGGATACTACGTATATTCATATATACGGATACAAAGACGCAGTTGGTTTAGTTGGCAAACGAAGACAGGTAGTGGGTCAGTAACGTTTTCGGAGTGAACAACCCCTTTCCCCCTTTTTTTTATTAACTTTTAACCAAAAATCGATACTGAGTCAGAAATATTTTTCCGCGGAGTCGCTATTTGATAAACCGCTCCTGCTGGATTTCCTTATCGATGGTTCGATTTGAGTGTGGACGGCACATCAAATCGGCAGGGAAAGAAAATGTTTAAATACTCTTATTTGCTATATCGTATTAAAATGAACAAAAAGATCATAGTGTGTATTGTGGTCTCGATGATCGTTGTGGCATCGGTGGTCGCATTCCGCATATCGCGGAGGGATGATGACCTGGATCTATCATTCAAATACTATGACGAACAGGAATCCCCGGAGCATATCGAGGATCTTTTTTTTCCTCGACGGTTGACTGGTAAAAATGAATTCACCTTTGATGTTCCCTCATACCTCCAGAACAGGAAGTTGCGTATCTACAGTGCACATATGGGTGAATACTACGGATACAGGAATATAACACACTTAGACCAGAACGGTGAAGTCATCTCTTCCTGGAATAATAGCGGCGGAAGGGGATACGCGCGGGATGGACATGACTTTCGTGATTTTCTGAAAGGGGTTACCCAATGGACGTTGAGGACCGAAGGACCTTTTATAATCATGATCTATGTCGAATATGATATGACGTATATGATCGGCCAACCCATAGATATCAGTTTTTATGGTCGGACTATAGGGTTTGAAGCATGGGATGGGCTTTATGGTGTCCCAGGATACGATGATCGTGATAATTACTACCGATTCAGTATAGAATCGGATGTACCTGTCAAGGCCTATCTATTCGGAAAGCCATCCGGTATGACGGATTTTTATCTCGGTGGGTCTGACGAGCGCGACGAAGAGATGACCACTTCGAAGGTGTTGGAAACTGGAAAATCTTCGTGGCTAGGTATAGCAAATGAGCCCATTATCGTTATATCAACCTATGACGATAGCGTTAGGCAGGTCAACGCTACGTTGACAATCGAGATACGTGATAAGGGACTACATCCCCTGCTGGTAACCGCTCTTGCAATTTCCCTCGTGGTCATACCGACCATCCTTGTCGGGGTTTATATAAAGAAAAAAGAAGGGAAACAGGGTTGAACCAGAGTAAAATCTGAAAAAAAATTTGAACGTATGCGGTTACGCTGGAAAAACCAAAACTGTTTTTCCGCTGAGTCGGATTTTTTTAACAAAAAACCCTCCTACGCTGGAAAAACCAAAACTGTTTTTCCGCTGAGTCGCGATTTGATAAATCGCTCCTGCCGGATTTCTGCATCGATGGTTCGGTTATCACTCCATCCTGACACTTCCCACTGTGTAAAGGATCATGCGCATGAATCAGAGTAAAATCTAAAAAAAATTTGAGCGTATGCGGGTGCCGGGATTTGAACCCGAGTAACAAGCTTGGCAAGCTTGAGTGATACCAGGCTACACTACACCCGCAATTTGGAGTGTGCAAAGCGAATGACAATTCCGATTGCCAGCAGCGGTTTGTATATGCACAACCCGGTCTTATCATACCAGGTTAAAAGGGGATGATACACCTCTTATAAATATTTTACATCCCACAACGGGGCTGATTCACATAACGTCACCGAGGTGTTTTCTGCATTCTTTCGTCCTATCCTCCATGCCCGCCCTCTCGAAGACCTTCATTGCCCTTCGGATTAGTTCACGACCCTCCGTATCCTCCCCCTGGTCCAGAAGCGCGGTTCCCTTGCCATACATCAGATCTCCGGCCCTTTCAAGATAGTCCTTACTCTCCATATCCATAAGGTTTTGCTCCCGGGATAACCTTTCAACCGAGAGGTAGTTATCTATCGCCCTGTCGGTGTCCCCCTTCTTCTCATGGTGCCGTCCTGCCTTGTAATAGTACTCGGCAGCCATGTCATACATCACCGCCGATTCGTAGTGGTGCCCCAAGGTCTCGTGATGCACGCTAAGATCCCTACCGTAACATTTCTTGATGGCCTCGGCAGCCTTTTTATGCAGCAATCGTTTTTTGCCGGTACTTTGCCCCTCCTGCAAGATATCCTTTACCGCCTGATGCGAGAATCGGTACCATTCCGATCCGCCCGTTTCCGTCAGGATATTGACCTCCAAAAGAGCATCTATCATGTCCAGTACATCCATCTCGTCCATGTTTATGTACTCGGCGATCATGGGGAAGGAAAATTGCGGTCCGAGTATGCTTATATACTGCAAAAAGTTCTTCACCGAGTCGTCAAGCCTGGTTATCTTTCTATCGACAGTGTATCTTACAACCGGGGGCCAATCTATACTGTCCCCATCCGACAGATATCGTCCCTGGGTGGGGTCTATGATTTTGTTTGCCAGCATAGACCTCAGGGTTTCGTATATGTAAAGGGGATTTCCCTCAGTGCTCCTATGAAAAAGTTCCACAAAATCGTCCGGTGCCTCATCCCCGGTAACGGCATCGATCAATTCTCTCGTATCGTCCCGATCGAAGGGTTCAAGATGTATCTCCCGGTGTAGCTTACGATGGTACATGAAATTCAACGTTTCCTTAAGGAATTCATGGTCCACGGCATCTTCCGGTCGATACGCGCAAATGAGCACAATGTTACTCGGGCCGATGTTGTTGGAAAGATACCTTACGAAAAGCAGTGTGTACCTGTCGGCCAGATGCATATCCTCCATGAAGAGCACCATGGGTGTTGTATCCGTGATGTTCTTGACGAATTCCATGGCACGCTGTATTGTTGCCCTATCTGATTTTTTAAAGATGTTGTCCACATCCCCCGGGTCATCCTTCTCGTAGGCCATTCTTATGCTTATGGGTAGATTGAGGTAGGGCCTTTTTTTCTCCTCCATGAAGGCGTTAAAACTCTCCTTTAACGGTTGGAAAGGCTCTGCATCCCTTGATATGCACACGCTATCCAACCATCGAAAACCTCTTTTTTCGGCTAGACCTCTCATCCTTTTTACCAGAAAGGTTTTTCCTATGCCGGCCTCGCCGGCCAGTATGGTAACGCTCCCCTTGCCTTCGCTTTCCAAAATATCCAGACGTTCCCTTAATTCGACTAACTCTTCGTCACGGTCTATGAATATATTTTCCTTCGTGTCTTCAACTGACATCCCAAATCTACCTCAACGCCCGCCTTCGCCTGGAAGCTCACGTACGAAGGCAAGCAATTGTCGTGTTTTTCCGTCGGAGTCCCATATGGCGGACATATTTAGGGTTACCCTATATGTTTTTTCGTTTACCGATAGTGTTACCTTTTCCTCACACTTCTTACGTTTTCCCGCCAACATATCCTCGAATTCATCTTTACATCTCTCTTTATCCTCTTCGGCAAATAGATCGGTAAAATGAAGTTTCACCAGCTCCTTCTCTCTCCGGTTTATCAACGTGCAAAATGCACCGTTCACTTCCGTTATGTTACCATCAAGATCAAGTATCGCCATGCCGTCGGCAGTGTTTTCGAAGGCTATCCTGAACATCTCCTGACTTTCCTCGAATGCCTTCAAGGTCTTTATACTGTGGGTGATATCCAGCAACGACAGTATACTCTGTTTGGTACCGGGGATCATGGAAACGTTGATCAGCATGTCCTTTGTATCACCGTAACGGTTGATGAATTTGAAGGTGTAGGTGTTGGGAACCGAATCCGGGTCCTTCCTTCGGGTTTCGTGGTAATACTTCATCTCCTCGAGATACTCTTCCACCACAAATTCGGGCCACCGTTTCGCACCTACCAATTCTTTCCTTGTATAACCGGTAAGATTTTCCATTTCCCTATTGACCATGGACGCACTCATGTCCTCCTCGAGGATGGCCATGGCGGTGCCGGTATTTTCTATTATGCTACGGTAAAGGTTTTCCCTTTCTCTTATCTTTTTCTCGTAGCGTACACGCTGCAGAGCTCCCAGTATGTGAGATGCAAGTATATCCAAAAGGTCCCGATCGTAATGGTCGAAGTGGCCCACCTCGTTGGAAATCACCTGCAACACACCTATATCACCTATGGGTGCCGATACGACGGAGCGGTACTCCTTTTTAGCCGGTTTAGCCTCCGGCCATTCTCTTATGTCATCCACCATGAATGTCTTTTTTTCCATGAATGTCTTACCACATATCCCCCTGTCCAGGGGATTTCGTGTCCCCTTCACAAGATCCGCATCGGAGCTTTTTTTTATCACCAGGGCCTCACCGTCGTAGATCAGTACGCTGCACGAATCGAACTTCAAAATATCCTTGACAACTTCCACGGTAATCCCGAATATCTCTTCCTCGGATTCGCATTTGGCCATGTTATTTGCCGTCACATGTAATTGTTCAACCTTCTTCTTTGCCTCCTTAAGCTCTTCTTGGGCGATCTTCCTCTCGGTGATGTCAACCACGCTACCTTCTATGTACGCAATCTGACCTCCGGTATCTCTGACCAGTCGGGAATTTTCCGTTACCCATATACCCTCGCCGTCGTAGGTTTTTACGATGTATTCATGGTCTGTCACCGTGCCCTGTTCATTCAACAATTTCAACCACTCTTCTCTATCTTCACGGTCCATGTATATATCTTCCGCGTTGATCTTTCGTAGGCTTTCCCTGTCGGGGTATCTAAGCAACTCTACCATCGCCTGGTTCACGGCCACTACCTCTCCGTTGGGTGTGGTGGAGTACAGACCGATGGGCACCTGCTCGAACAATCTTCCGTACAGCTCTTCGGCACGATGCCTGGCTCTCCTTTCCTCCCTGGCTCTAAGGGCAAAACGAACCGATGCCGGAAGTCTGACGAAATGGCTTATTGTTTTGACCACGTAATCGTCAAGCCCTCCTCTCATTGCCTGGACAACGATCTCCTCGCTGCCGGTTCCCGTGAACATTATCACGGGGCAGTCCGGGTATGCTTTCTTCACCTTTTCCAGTACGTTCAGTCCGTCCGTCCACTTTATGTTGAAATCCGTGATCACCAGATCAAAATTACCTCTGTCCAATGCTTGTCTGAAATCATCGGCGTTGACCACCTCTTCAACTTCCATATCCGGAAATTCCCTGTTCAACTCCCTTATGGTCAGTGCCCTATCATCGGGATTGTCGTCTATTATAAGTATCCTTATTTTTTCCTTCATGTGTTTCCCTCTTTTCGCGATATTTTCCTTCACCTTGATACAACATATATAACCTCATGTTTTTAATACTATCGGTGGTTTCGGAGAAAAAAATTCATATCATGAGTTATTCATGGGGAAGTGACCATGGTAGAATTTTATCCCGAGGAAAGACGCAAGATGGTACTTATGGTTGCCGTGGCGGCGGTTTCCACAGCAGCCATATTCATAAGGCTGTCCGAGTCGCACCCCATAGCGATAGCCTTCTACAGGATGTTCTTTGCCACATTCATACTTCTGCCCCTGATACCTGCTTACACCAGTGAGATCAAGGGACTCGGCAAACGCGACTGGTTCCTTCTGATAACCTCCGGACTGTTCCTGAGTGTCCACTTTGCCGCATGGATAACATCTCTCAGCTATACATCGGTAACCTCATCGGTCGTACTGGTCTCGGCTCATCCCCTCGTGGTCGCCTGGGTATCCGGTTGGTACCTCCATGAGAGAACATCATCCAAGGCATATCTTGCCATATTACTCGCATTGGCCGGGATATCCGTGATGGCCTTCTCCAGTTACACCGTGGCCCGCTGGTCTATCGTAGGCGATATACTCGCCTTGGTGGGTATGTTGGCAGTGGCGGGTTATCTTATACGGGGCAGAGAGGTAAGAAGAAGGATATCCGTAGTTCCCTATGCATTCATAGTCTACGGCACCTCATCCGTATTCCTGGCCCTTTACTCCTTAGCTTTTTCCACATCTTTCGAACTATACCCTGTCAGGGAGTATGTACTGTTCTTTGCCCTTGCACTGATACCCACCGTCGTCGGACACACATCCTACAACTGGTCTTTGAAATATCTTGGCGCGAGAACCGTTTCCACAACCCTTCTCGGTGAACCCATCTTCGCCTCTGTGCTTGCCTTCGTGATACTGGCGGAAATCCCCCCTCCCCTTACCGTTGTAGGTGCATCCGTAACACTCCTGGGTATCTACCTGTGCTCCAGGTATGGTTAAAGTATGATACTCAGTGTTCCACCCGATTCGCGTTGTGGCGATGTGAACGAAAAAGCTAGGTCACCGAGGTTGTCGCTCACCGCGCTGATGAGTGGTCCAGACCCATTCTCGACCCCGCAACCCATCGAGCATCGATAGTCCATGTAAGGGCTGCTCCCTTCCGGGCCTGACCCGGTTTCCACGGTAAAGGCAAGGGATATCGACCCTCCGGTCGACTCCCAGGTCACCTTCGATCCCGAAGGACGAAATCTCATCGGCAGGATCTGGCTCATCCACGAGGTGATTACGCCGTCCCCGGTGGTCACCCCCGCATATCGACGATTTCGGTGTATAAGGGCACGCCGAACGCCCCGGTTAGACCTAGCAGGACGCATAACCAAAGCCTGGTATATAAGTTTTATACGTGAAACGCATCACCTTTTCCCCTCGACATAGTTATTACCGTTGCTGTTGAAAGCCCTCATCACCCGAAAACCCGCCTTCAGCATGTCCTCTTCCAGCTCACCGAGGGTATATAGGTGGTAATACCGTTCCAACACTCTTCCGTTTTCGTGGTGCCATGGAACGATAACATCCCTTTCGTCCTCTTCCAGTTCCCATCTATCCTGTTCCCTTGCCCATGCGGAGACCAGTATACGCCCCCCATCCTTCATAACACGCCTGGCCTCCTTAAGACTTTCAATACGCCCTTTCCTTAGGTGGTGGATGGTTGCAATGTAGATGACCGTGTCAAAACTACCCTTCGAGAATGGTAATTCGTTCACATCTCCCCGGATCAGCTCCACCCTACCAAAGATATTTCTTTTCGAGATCAGCAATAATTCCACTGAAGCGTCCAGACCTATGATTTTGTATCCCATACCGAGGGCGGGAACCAAATGCCTGCCGTTCCCGCAACCCATATCCAGCAGTTTACCGTGACCTGTCCTGAGGAAATCTACCACCTCCTTCCAAGGCCTACGTCTGGTCTTGTCGAAGTGCCCGGCGATGATATCGAAGGTTTTACCGGTTTTCAAAGCGTCTTCCATGGTATGGGATATACACGACAAGATTTATATTCTCTCCCTTTCTTTTACCGTCAATGAGTGTTCTTGAAATATATTTGATCATTATTATCTGTTCATTGTTCGCATCGGTTACCTATATCCGGGGGATGCTGGATATGAGTGGTGCAGCAACCGCTTTTTTGATCGGCGTGTTCCTGGGTGTGATGGGCGGTTTACTCTGGATATTGTTGTTACTTGTATTCCTTGCCAGCGCCTTCATGGCCACCCGTTACAAGTTCGGGTATAAAAGGTCAAAAGGGGTTCAGGAAGGTAAAAAGGGTGAAAGGGGCGCAATAAATGTTCTGGCCAACGGTATCGTACCGGTGATCATATCCATGTTCCACTCACCTCCACGGGGAAGCAACTTGCTGGGGCTCGGTTACCTGGAGCACGAACTGGCGGTTTTCCTCTTCGTCACATCGGTGGCTTGCGCCGCCTCGGATACCCTGGCTTCCGAGATGGGGATGCTCTCTGACAGGGTTTATCTTATCACCACGGGAAAAAAGGTGGAACCCGGCACAGACGGCGGTATATCATTGTACGGTGAGGTATGGGCCTTCTTCGGGGCGATATACACCTTCCTGGTCGCCTATCCGGTCTTCTCCCTGATATCCGGCATCTCACTTCCTGCATGGTGGATATTGACGGGTGTGCTCATGGGTTTCGTTAGCTGTCAGATCGATAGTATGCTCGGTGCCACCCTTGAACAAAAAGGCTTAATAGGTAAATCGTCGGTGAACGTAATCGCTATATCCACGGCGGTAGTAGTTACGGTAGTGATAATATGGCTAGTGGCATACTGATGATGATATACGACGGCATAGGCGACAGACCTGTGAAAGAGCTCCGGGGTAGAACACCCCTGGAGGTTGCAAAAACACCCAATCTTGACAGGATGGCTTGTGAGGGGATAAACGGTTTAATGGATACCATCGCCCCCGGGATCATACCCGGAAGCGACACGGGTCATCTTGCACTGCTGGGCTACGACCCCTTCGAGGTTTACACCGGCAGGGGCCCCTTTGAGGCGGCGGGTATCGGTATAGAAGTGGAACCGGGCGACATAGCCTTCAGGTGTAATTTTTCCACCCTGGAAAAAGGCGTCATAACCGATAGGCGGGCCGGTCGTATCAAGGAGGGTACGGATGAGTTGTCCAGGGCCGTAAACGGAATGGACTTCGAGATAGAATTTATGTTCGAAAAGGGGGTTGAGCACAGGGGTGTATTGATATTCAAGGACCAGGGCCTGGGCTCGGGGGTCGGTGACATAGATCCCCACAAGGAAGGGGTACCCTACCTGGAATCGAAACCCCTATCCCATGATAGTAAGGATGCCAGAACAGCCCGGTTGTTGAACGACTTCACCCTCAAAAGTATTGAGGTGCTATCCGAACATCCCGTGAACATATCGAGGATGGAACGGGGAGAAAAGCCCGCCAACATACTACTCGCCCGGGGTTCGGGTACCGTTCCCTACATCAGACCGTTACCCGAGAGGACAGGGATGAAGTGCGCCGCCATCGCGGGTATCCCCCTGGTAAGGGGCGTATGTCGAATGGCCGGTATGGACGTGATCCAGGTGGAGGGGGCAACCGGGGGCATGGATACCGACATAGGCGCCATCTACCGCAGGGCGAAGGAGGCCATGAAGGAATACGACTTCGTGCTCGTCAATATCAAAGGTTGTGATATATCCGGTCATGACGGACTCGCCCGGGAGAAAGTTGAATTCATAGAACGTCTGGACAGTGAACTCAAGATACTGGAAGGTCTGGAACAACACTACATCGCCTTCACCGGGGACCATTCAACACCCGTGCCCGTAAAGGATCACAGTGGAGATCCGCTACCCCTTACCATAGTGGGTCCTCAGGTGCTGAGGGACGACGTTACTTCCTACGACGAGCGGTCGTGCGTACGGGGTGGTTTATCACGCTTAAGAGGTCAAGACCTTCTGAACGTGCTCATGGACCTTTCCGGACACGGAGAAAAATTCGGTGCTTGAGTTCAACGCTTGTAGCCTATCTTCTCCAGAAGGTCCTTCCTCCATTCCTTGTCTTTCCTCGACTCTATACCGACTGTAGGACTTCCGTCTATCACACCCAATATTCCCCGTCCTTCTTCAGTTTCAGCCACTATGACGGTTACGGGATTAGCGGTTGCACAGTATATGCCGCATACCTCCTGTACATTCTTCACCGCATTCAGCACGTTTATTGGGTAAACACCTTCCAGTATGATGATGAACATGTGCCCCGCATTTACGGCCCTTGCATTTTCCGCCGCCAATTCCGTCAATCTGTCGTCGGTACCGTCGCATCTTACGAGCCTGTCCCCTGAAGCTTCGCAAAAGGCTATCCCGAACTTGATGTTCGGTACCGAAGTGACCAGGGCCTCGTAGATATCTTCCACGGTTTTGATGAAATGGCTCTGACCCATGATCATGTTCATCTCCTCCTCTTTTTTCACTTTTATCGTGTGTAGCTCCATTCGTATCATCTCTGTTCACCTCAAGGTGCAAGGGTTAAAATATTTTTCCAGTATGAACCTTGAAGTAACCAGTATACCCGCACCCAGGGAGTTGAAGAAGATGTCTATGAGCATGAATGTACGGTAGGGAACGAAGTGCTGGTGTACCTCATCACTTACACCGTAAAGTACCACGATAACGAACGTAAGTGCGTATATGTTGGTTTCCATGCCGTCGGGGTAGCGTCTCAGGGTCTCGAAAACACAGAATGCCAGACCGAAGTAGAGCACGGTGTGAGCCACATGACTGAAATACGGTACCGTCCTTCTTCCTTCTGCGCTTCCGGGCGGGTCGGATGATGACGAGAGTGCGAATATCATGGCGGCATAGAGTATGGTGATCACTAAAAATACCACAAACCATTTTTTCTCAGCCCCCAACAGATCACTACCTTACGTCCGCCCCGCAGTAGGGACAAGATTCGTTATCGGTTACTATCAAGTGTCTGCAATCGGGGCATTTTATCCTATCTTTTTTTGTGGTGTGATCCTCTCCGCCTTTTCCATGTCCACAGTCCGGGCAGATGTCCCTACCATCCATAAGAGCACCACATTCGGGACATGAATCATCCAGTGCACTTTCTTTTTCGTCCAGACCCTTTGTGCTGGAACGTCGACTCTCCTCCAGCCCCCTCTTCCACCATAACAGTGAAACGAAGAGGAAGAATATGATCACGGGTGAGGTCAATCTCATGATGAATATGTTAACGAAGGCGGTCCTTTCTGATATGACCAAGGGGCCGAAGCCTTTAGGGGTGGTCTCCCAGGTTGTTTCGTTATCCACTGTTGTTCCCAGGGTGAAATGATATAGGTATTGTCTTTCTTCCAGGCTTGTTGCGAAAAAGTAAACATCGCCCTCCATTGAGGTCATCTCATGATGACTCATCTGGGACGCTCCGTCATCACCCGTGTAGGTAAGATTGAGATAGACGGTATGGTTTACAGTAGTTTCCAAACCGACCTCCACGGTGAAGTTGAATATGGTACTGGTGTCGCCGTAGATCCCGTCCACGCTACCGTTCAAGAGGGTATCGGATTCAAGGATGGCGGGTTCCTGTGAGTAAAGGATATGCACGTGGAATACGGTGCCCACCAGGGCCATGATGAGTATGGAAAGGGCCCCTGCCGCCACCACCTTCTTGAAATTTGGCTCTTTATAGAATTTAAGGGGTATAAGTATGGCGAGGACCGCAAGGATCATACTCAGTAGACAGAGGTCGAGGCCCACGAGTATCAGGAGTATGGTGAAGGCGAATACCGTAGCCACGTATATGGCTATCGAGTAACGGGAATTCCGCACTGAATCTATCCTTTCCGAGAGTTTTTTCGTGTTCATGTCCTGTGACATCCCCGGATATACAGGTGGCGAAAACATATGACACCATTTATGTTTTGCCCTTTGAGATGTATACTGAAATAACACAGGGTCTGCCATATACATTAATATCGGCGTGTCGGACTATTCTATGGTGCCGAATCATACAGCGGTGTACATCTATGTATGTCACTTATCGTGTTTATTTGATCAAAAGGATAGACCCCTTTTGAAAGGTTTATCGCGGACAGTGAGCAATGTTCCTTATAACACACGAATTTCCAAGATAGTGTACATACTTTCTCCGCAGGTGCATCGGAAATGATTCATGACTCTTAGTGAGAACCCAACATGTCCGTACGATCGGCGTATGGTCGGGGAGAACCCCCTCTTAGGCACTCATTAATTATGGCTCAATCATCACCTGTTAATAAATATCCCAGTTTTATATCCCTAAGGACCCAGTTATTCATGGTTACGAACAATTTACCAATGTTCAATTTCAGGTCTTCCACTTCATCTTCCGAACGCAGAGATACTCGACATATTTCCTCGGTAGATGTACAGTGTATTCTGTGCAGATCCCAGTTAAGTATACGTTCAAAAGCTTCTTTGTCTGTCTCCGTGCTCATTGCCAGCTGAGCCCTAACCTTAAACCTTATAAGAACGGGAAGGGGCATATCAATCTTGCCGGACAGATAAAATGGATCTATCTTCGCCAGGTCGGATATCGTAAATATGTTCGCGGATGTCAGTTTACGGCCGTATATGGAACCAACACCCTCTATGTGCTGAACCCACATATCCCCTACTTTTCTGCCCTTTCCACCATATCTTTGTAGCCATCTGATGGTGTTATTTGCGAAGATGAGGCCGTCGGGTTTAATCCATTCATTCTTCAACACATCGCTATCCGCTACAACAACGACTTTACCGCTTCCGTAACTTGTGGCGGCGGCGAAGATATGATTACCGGTGGTTCTTGCTATTTCCATGGAGCCCCTGTCGAGTGTGAGTTCACCAAAGGCCGTTCCCGCACCATGAAGTTTGTTCACACACTCGGTTATACGATGTCTCCTGAAAAGGGTTACTTCCCTGGGGCTGATCGAGCCCGAAACAGAGATTCCGAAAGAGCGCAAAAGTCTGTTTACAGACTCCCTGTGGAAGGCATGTTCATGTTCACACAGAATAAAGAGGCCGTGCCCGCTTTTTACCCACTCCCGTATATCCTGTATCTCATCATCGCCCAGAGCTGTATCCGGGTCGGGTATGATTAGGATATCGTATCCGTCGAGTTCTTCCATCGTTATCGGATTATCATGTTCATTGATTGTATGGCCCCTTGACCTCAGACTGCTGCCGAAATAGTCATAGTTATGTCCGGGCTCTACGGAATCACCATCGGAGTCGTGATATTTATCCCAGTATATCCTTGCAGGGCGAGTAGCAACTTCGAACAACTCTAACTCCGGGTCACCCATCAACAGGTACATCCTCACATTGTCCCTTGCGTGTCCACTATCGTGATGTCTTAGTAACTGCACCTTGGCGTAATTCATGATAGCCCCGGGTTTGTCCCTGCCTTTCATTATCCCCTCGAATATGTATCTGTTGAAATGATGGTTCCAGTGAGTGTATGACGGCCTTGATGCACCCAAAAATCCGATGGATTTCATATGGTTGGTCCATGTCTCTCCGAAGCAGATATTTCCCCAATCGATATGTGAGTTCCAGCAGGCTATACTCGTTACCAAGGGTGACATGTTTTCGGTGTTCAAACCTCTAACCTGGGTGCGACCGAATCCGTTTGAGCCCGCCCACGCGTTGGAAGAACCGTGACCCCTGAAATTGGTTATTATGGTGCCATCGTTCAGTGTGTCTATAACGTCTTCTCTGGTGCTGGAGTTTCCGTACCTTTTCACGGTCTCGTACCTGTTGTGTATCGCATCATAAATGTCGTTGGAACAATCAATGTATCCTTGAGCGTCATAAGCGACCAAACATACATTGTGTATCCAATCACCTCTTTTGAACTTGTAATTTACGGATTTCAGGCATAACTCATCTAGTTCATCCGGATCTGAGGTCGGTAATCTAGAGACCGTTATATTAGGCGCTAGAGAACCGAACAGGTTGGCGTAATAATGGTCAGATGCCATATTATCCATATGCCCGGTTTCGTATGGTTCTATATGTGTCGGAATCGAATCGAGATCTCCGGCGAGTACGACCCAACGAGGTGATATCCCCCAGTAGGGTGTTGCATCAATGAGGAATTTTCGTATGGCCACGTCCTCTCCGTCTCCTTCATCCTGGAATTCATCCAGTATCTGTTCCTTTGTAACTACCTTCACCGGATAACGGTCCCTCTTCTCATCCGCCAGCAGTTCAACGGCATGCTCCAGAGCTTCGGTGGTGATTATTAGATATTGGCCTCGATTACGTCTGTCTTTTAGGGGCAAGTCACTCATTCGAATCACCTTCATCCGTAGGGCCAACGTTTTCCCAGTTCAAAACCAGATCCTTGACTTCTTCGGTTATCCTTTCTCTTTTCCTTAACTTTTCCTTGGTCTCGGTGTAGCTCACTACCAACTCGATGCTTTCCAGCATTTTCACATTGCGGGACATCGGTTTATACTGGCACAAGAAAACCATCAGATGCACAACTTTTGTTTCATCGATTATCTCTTCACCCACTATATCCACGTATCTGCCGGGGAAATTTTCATCGCTTTCGTATATTTTAGGATCAGGTAAGTATTGATCTTCTTCACCTTCTACAGTAGCGACTGGTGCCGGAAGAAGGTGATATTTGCCCTTTAAGTTCCTCTCCTCTTTACTCCTCACTTCAACTCCCTTAACGTTAGCGTTCATCGGTATAGCTACGTATAGGCCCTCCTGGGGGATCATGGGTGCACCGGTCTCTGTCATCTGTCCAGCATCAGGTACGTCGATGGTGTCGTACTCTATGTCGTTATAGGTGAACTTCCCTTCCCAAAAACCCTTTATCTCATAAGACACGAGTATATTCCTCTTTCTTTTATCCATACTCGCTTTCCCAGGGGTCATTGCGCCCTTTCTAACACCCTTTTCTAATCCTATCCATTTTTTCTTTTTCGTCATCAGTTTTCACCTCATATCTTCTTATCACTCGGGGTAATATACCATATACTTCGATGAAGGTACATCATGTCCCTCAATATAAATTATGTGGTAATTTGTAAGAGTTCAGCCGTGTGAAGTTTGAATGATATCTTTTCCGTGCTCTAGCAGGTTTTGGTTTCGGATTTTCATAGTGTGATACACACTGATCAACCTTTCATATGTTTTTGCGCCTTTTTCGGATCTGTTCCCGCCACTAATCTTTCTTGCTATGACACTATGACGTATTGCACGTTCGCATCTGTTGTTTGTTCCTTCGACGTCTGGATTTTTGACAAATTGAAAAAGGCAATCCTTC
>JAFDTY010000005.1 GCA_019594055.1 Candidatus Haladaptatiplasma halalkaliphilum
TCACTATGTAATCGTAGTCGTCCTTCAACTCCTTCTTCAACACAACCACCTGGAAAACACCGTGGCGGTCGCGTACTTTCAGGAATGCTATACCACCAAGGTTCCGTACGTCCTGTAGCCACCCTGCGAGTGTACAGAGTTCTCCGTTCTCTAATTCGACGGCATCTGTGGAGCGGATTCGTTTCATGGTCGATGGCATTGCCCGAGGAGGTATAAAAGTATTTCATGCTTTTCGGCTTCGGGGAATAGATCTCCATCCGCCCACTTACATGATATCATCATATTCGTCACGTAAGCCGGAACAAAAAAATTATATTCACCTGCCTCATGTCCGCCCGGTAATATGGGCACAAACAGATACGACATCAAAAGGGGCCACTTCAAGAGCATCGAAGGCGGTAAACTCGAAGAGCTGATGAAGGAAACCTTCGGCACGGTGGAGAGCAAAGACGAGAAGCTCATAACGGATTACGGGGCGATAAAACATCTCGAGGTATGGACAGAAGGAAAGACCGGTCTCTGGATAGATATAGAGATGGACGACTCTCCGGACGATAAAGTGGCGATGGATACCATCTCCAGATGGAATAAATTCTTGCAGACGGCCACCGGTTTCAACGCCAAGGAAAGGAGCAAGAGGGCGAAGGCAAAGGCAAAGGATTAGAGTTCTATGAATTCCACGCTGCCATCTCCGATATGATAGAAACCACCCAAAACCGCCAATCTGTTATCATCCACGGCCCTGCGTATCACCTCGCTGCGTTCGGGCAGCAATTTCATCTGTCTAAGGATGTTTGATATGCAATGATCTTCGTGAAGGGGAAAGCTACTGCGTATCTCCTCCAGAACGGGATCGTCGCCCACCGGGTTCTCCGCAGCTTTCACCGCACCGCAGCCGGAGTGCCCGAGTACCAGGAGTACTTCCACACCCAGGTGTTCGACGGCATATTCCAAGGAGAAAAGGACGGATGTGTCCACGGCTATATTGCCGGCCACACGAACGTCGAAGATATCTCCCACGTTTTTTCTGAATATCAGTTCGGGTGATACCCTCGAGTCCGAGCAGCACAGTATGGCTATATCGGGGTGCTGCTCCAGGGCGTTCCTCTCTATCTGTTCGCAGCACTCCTTCCGGAATTCGCAGCAGGAGTCCTCAAGGCTGTTTTTTATATTATCTATCTCTTTCTTGTGGGGCATGGTGATACCTATTTACCGTATTTCACTCTGGGGTTGAAGATGAATGCCAGGAATGCTGCCAGCAGACAGAGGCCCATGGCGGTGTAGAAGGCAACGGTGAAACTCATCCCCGTGTCCTGAACCACGCCTGCGAGTATCGGTCCCGCTATACCTCCGACACCGTAGCTGGTGAACACGTAGCCGTAGTTCAGTCCCACGTTCTCGGTACCGAAACTGTCGGAGGTCGCCGCGGGGAAAAGTGCGAAGTTACCGCCAAAGTTGAACCCGATCATAGCGGCAACTATGAAAAAGACAAAGGGGTTGAAGGTGGTGAAGAAGAAAACGCCCATCATGGCCGCCTGGAAGAGGCACATGGAGATTATGGCGTGCCTTCTACCGATCTTGTCGGATATCTGTCCCCAGGCTATCCTGCCTATGCCGTTCAATATGGGCAGGCAGATGGCGGCGCCGATGACGGCAAAATTGGCCGCATCGTCCACGCTGAATCCATGGCCCATGAACCCCTCGTTGGGGTCTCTTGCAAAATTCTGGATGTTTCCTATGACCATCAGACCCGCCAGAGCGCCGATGCAGAACATCAGCCATAACAGATAGAACTGGCGTGTTTTTAACATCTCCTTCGGTGTGAGGTCCTTTATGTGCACAACATCACTGTCCGACGAACCGCCACTATTGTTCGGTTCCCAACCTTCGGGCTTCCAGCCCGCGGGAGGATTGATCATTACCAGGGAACCGAGGACCACGATTATGAAAAATAATATGCCGTATATCTGGAAACAGCGGTCAACGTTTGCTATGGTGAAGGCAAACGTACCTGACTGTCTTGTGATCAAACCCTCGAATCCGAGTATGGGCGGGGGATTGGCCAGTAATATCCATATGAAAGCGCCGAAGCCGAAGCCCGCCACTGCGAGGCCGCTCACCAGTCCCTTTTTATCCGGGAACCATTTTAGACCCACGGCCAGGGGTACCACGTAAGCAAGACCTATACCTGCGCCTCCGATGATACCTATGCCCAACAATTTCAAGGGGAAATTATTACCGACTAAACCACCCAGCAGATAGCCCGACCCCAGGAGCACTCCACCCAACAGGGCTATGTTACGGGGGCCGTATTTCTTCTGCAATCTTCCGCCGATGATGGTGAATATGGCGAAGGTGGCCAAACCCGCGCTGAAGATAGCCTGGGTCTGGGTGGAGGAGAAGGCGAACTCGCTGACGATATCAGCGTCAATACCCTGGAGAGGAGATGTAAAAGCGGACCATGCGTAGATGGCTCCCAGTGCCAGTTGTATCATGATAGCTCCGACGACGATTATCCATCGGTTTTTTATCTTAGTGTCTTCCAATGCTTCTGTCATTTTACACACCTTGTTACAAAGAGAGGTGCTTGTTATTAGGGTATCAAATATAAAGTATTCGATTTACCGTGGGAATCGGTGTTGATCAAACATGGGTGGATACGTCATTTCTCCATCAGTGATAATCTGTTCAAACGGTATATCACTCTATCCTTTGCCCTGGCGAAGTCGGTAAAGGCATCGTTGAAGTCCGCATTGTCCGCCAGAAGGAATCCGCCTTCCCTAAGGTGATACCAGGCGATACCGAATTCGAACATCATGGTCCCGTATTCGTGACCGCTATCATGGATGAAGATGTCCGCCCCCCCGGACCTTTTGGAATACCCCGGGTAGCTCGTAGTATGTGTTGCCTGTGAAGAGCTCCCAGCGACCTCTGAGTTCGTCGGGGATCACCCACCCGGATGATCTTCCCGGGGGCAAAACCGCTCCGGTACGCCCCTCCTTACTGCCCGCGGTGACCGGCAGGTCAACGGAATAAAGTCTACCGTGGTCGTTATCTTCCAGGGCCTTGAGGATCACCGCTGATGACATACCGTTACAGACCCCCGTCTCAACCACCACCGACGGCTTCTTCTCCCGTAGAAGGGCGTATAGTTTTAAGCCGTTATCGACACCGAGATGGGCCGGGTGGTACTTGTCTTCCATATCACCGAACGCCTCATCGATTTCACGGGCGAGCCCCTGAATGTAATCACGGATGCCCTCTGCTTCTGGCACAGGGTATTCCTCCATACCTTCCCAGTATTTTTCCTTCATGTAACACCCCATGGAATAGTCGGTAAATAACCTTTCCAAGATGGGCCGGTGCACCGATAGATCACCCTTCTATGGCGGATCATATGAAGCCCTTTCGGTGCATATCAACAAGAAGGCTCCCGGCCTCCTCCCAATCCTTTTCCGCCTCGCTGAAGATGTCGACCGCCCTGGATCGCGCCTTCTCCAAAACCACCTCCTCATCGATGTTGACGAAATCACCGTTCCTGATGACGAATTCACCATTTATGATCACGTTATCGACCTCGAATCCCGTGGCGGAATATACGAGATTGGGTATGCAGCTGTCGAAAGGTCGGCTAACGGAAGGAGTCAGATTCGGTCCGGACAGGTCGATGGTGATGATATCCGCCGCTTTTCCCTCCTCCAGTGTCCCTATCCTGTCGTCCATACCCAGCACCTCGGCACCTCCGAGGCATCCCAATCTCAGGGTCTCCCAGGGGGGGAGCAATGTGGGGTCCCGGTACAAGGTCTTCGTGAGCAATGATATGGTCCTCATCTCCCTGAACATGTTGTGGGTTCCCGGCCCCGGAGCCTGATCCGTTCCCAGGGCCACCTTACCGCCCATGGACAGGAAATTGCCCACGGGGGGAACCATACCGTCTATCATGGCGATGGAACTGGGGCACCCCACCATCGAGACGCCGCTTTCGACCATAAGTCTCCTCTCGCCTTCCGTGGTATCGTGGCAGTGTACCGCTATGAGCTGCTCGTCCAGCATGTCCAGCTCGTCAAGGGCCTTTACCGTTGAAGAACCGTATCTTTCCCTCACCTGCAGACGTTCCCTCTCCCCCTGGGCGACGTGCATGTGGATCTTAGCCCTTTCCCGGATGGCACAATCCCTGATACTATGTAACGTCTCCACCGATACCATGTCCAGGGCCTGGGGTCCGTACAGTATATCAACCATGTCCGAGTTCCGATACTCGTCGAAGAGCTCGTTGGTAACGTCCAGGCTCCTGTTCCCCCTGTCACTGTCCAGCAGGTAAACCTGATCGGGTCTCATCTTGGTTTTGTCCGACACGACCTCGTTGATGGTTTCCGTGGCCGCCACCCTTACATTGTAGGGTTCGTAGACCTCACGTATCAACCGATTCACGTTGTAAGCGTACTCACCGAAGGTGGTGATCCCCGACCTCAATCCTTCTATGACTCCGAGTTTTGAGCCCAGGACCTGATCCCCCTCTTTGAGATGTTTTGCAAGGGGTCCGAGTGCCCGGTTCATCCATTCTATTTCAGGTACGTCCTGTGCCCCTCCCCTCAGGATGGTCAGACCAGTATGTGTATGTGCGTTTACCAGCCCTGGCATGGTGACGTGACCACCACCGTCCATGACCACATCGAGTTCCCGGGTGTCAAGACCGCCGGTTTTGCCCACATAGGTGATCTTTCCCCGGGAGAAGGAGATGGCCCCGTCGTCTATTATGCCGAGTCCCGAACCCCGGAGGGTTATGAGTTTCGTATGTTCTATGCCGATGTCCATCTTGTTACCTGTGGTACAATCGAGTTAGTGTATATAGAGCTTTCCCGAAGCCTGTCTGGGGGTAACTGCCCGGCACTGAAATATGCCGCGGGCATAGGTTGACGGCGAAGCACTGCCAGAGTTCCCGAAACCCGAGCGCCGGGTCATTTATCCATGGTAAAACTTATATACACTTGAAATATTCGGTAGCGGATAAAACTGAACGGGTACGATAATATGCGACCAAGATACAATGTTGATCTAAGAAACAGGGTGCCGGAAGAACCGAAGTCATCGGGGTACCTATCAGGGATATTAATCACAGGTCTAGGCGTATTGGGTCTACTATTCAATCTTGTATCTACTTGGGCATCCATGTCGATACTTGGAATAGCTGTAGAGGTGAAACTCGATGATGTGGAGGAGCTTGCAAGATTTTCATCCTACCCTTTGATATTCACCATATTGTGCATAATAATTATTTCAGGTGGTATAATTCTACTTCTTGCATCGTTTCTACGGGATATAGAGGTCATCTCAAAAAACAAATCCAAATGGATAAAGTACTTTACAGGTAGATTACTGGTCATGCCAAGTATAATCCTTATCTCGTTATCCATTTTCTTCACAGGCAGTATGTTACGTTATTCCTTCTACCATGTATTTTTTGGCGTTCCTTTCTTAATGCTTTTCATCAGCACGACTATATGCATCGCCTCATCGAGTGTACATAAAAAAGAGGCAAGGTCGTTGAAATATGATGCCGTAAAAGAATCTATCGGGCGGAAAAAAAAGGTTAGGCCTATAAAGATACCGAAAAGACCGGAGGTGATCTGAACATGAAGGTCAAGGTGGAAATGCTGGAAAAATTACAAAAACTCGTCTTTTATGCTGCGGTGATAGGGCTGATCTCCTCATTGTTTATCCCGTGGGTATCGACACGTTATACCACGGCAACCGGGGCATTACTTGAGATGGAAGAATATTGCCATGTAAATAAATTAAGCATGTGGTTGGATTATCCCGATGTAGAACAAATAACTGAAATTATCCCGTTCATATCCTTAGCTGAAGTTTTTTTCCTATGTGCGATAACACTGTCCTTGTGTGTCGGTATGGGCATTGATTTAAGAAAATTTAATAAAACAAAGCAATCGTACCTCTTCCAGATCACTACTTTCCCTCTTCTAGCGTTCTCTGTACTGGCTCTAGTGTTCAGTTCATGGGTGATCAAGATGATCTACGACCTGGAAGACGGTTACAGTTTTTCCTACAATTTCATACCCCTTTCAATGTCCATTGTAATGGTGATCGGCTCAGCCCTCCTGGTGGTCCTTGTAGGCAGACGTTCCCTCTCCGAGGTGTTGAAAGAGCGTCGAGAGAAGAAGGAGAGCCTTGCGGTCGATGTACCCGCAGAAGAGCCCGCCGGTGAGTTTTTGCCACCGCCCCCGAGCCAAGACGAGTTCATCCCGTACGAAGAAGACATCCCTCCCCCGGACCAGGAAGTCGAAGACATGGCCCCCGACCTTCCCGTCACAGAACAGGATGAGACAGGGGAAGACCATGAGGACACCACCTCATACGCGTGCCCGAATTGCAGTGCGGAACTCCAGGGCATGGAACTCATTTGCCCCCAATGCAGGACGAACATAAGTAAAAGGTGTCCAAGCTGCCAAAGGTTGGCTTCCTTCTTCGTAGAAGAATGCCCACAGTGCGGTTTTTCCGGTGAGTGACGACACCCGGGTAGATTTCACTTTCACTTACCCCTTTAGAGAAGTATTAATAGGGTGTCGCTGACTATAGGGTCGATCAATATGAGCAAAGAAGAAATAGAAAAGTTGCCAGGAGTAGGACCCGCAACTGCAGAAAAGCTCTTAGAAGCAGGCTACAGAGACCTGATGGCCCTGGCCGTGGAATCACCACGAGTGTTGGCGGATGTTGCCGAGATAGGCGAGGCCACCAGTGCGAAGATAATAAATGCGGCCAAAGCCGCTGCGGACATAGGGGGATTCATAACCGGTGACCAGGTACTGGAGAAAAGAAAGGAGATATCGAAACTCACCACCAGCGCGAAGGCACTGGACGACCTCCTGGGTGGCGGTGTGGAATCCCGTTCCATAACGGAATTCTTCGGAGAATACGGCTCCGGCAAGACCCAGATAGTCCATCAACTGGCCGTCAACACCACCATTCCAGTGGAGGACGGAGGACTTGACGGCGAGGCTTTCATAATCGATACCGAGAACAGCTTCAGACCGGAGCGCATCATACAGATCGCCGAGGATATGGACCTGGACCCCATGACGGTTTTAAAACATATCCACGTGGCAAGAGCGTACAACACTCACCACCAGATGCTCCTGGCGGATAAGGTGCTGGACATGGCGGACGATCATGATATCAAACTTCTAGTGGTTGATTCACTCACATCCCACTTCCGTGCGGAATACGTGGGGCGCGGCGCCCTGGCTGAAAGGCAGCAGACCCTGAACAAACACCTACACAAATTACTTAAATTCGCGGACAGGCACAATGCGGCCATAGTGGTCACGAACCAGGTATCCGCCAACCCGGACCAGTTCTTCGGTGACCCCACCAAACCCATAGGGGGGCACATACTCGGCCACACCGCTACCTTCCGGTTGTATCTCAGGAAGAGTAAAGGTAATAAACGGATCGCCAGGCTTGTGGATTCGCCCAATCTACCGGACGGTGAAGCCGTTATAACCATAGAATTGGGTGGTGTGAGAGGGTAGTCACCCACCTCTTTTTTCTATACCAAAAAGTGTCATACCAAGGTCAGAGTGGTATGAAGAGCCCAAAAAATAGTATTTAAGTGTTTCCCACAATTATCTATAATTTTACCAAAATGTTTATATCTCCCCTAATGAAATTTAGTATAACGGGGATTTACGGGCTAGTCGGTTAGAGTGCATCCCATCCCACCATCCTTCCATTCTAGCCCACCCCTATCTTTTTCTTACCAATACCGGTTCATAGGAATTTAGACCTCAAGTTTTCCATCTCTTTCTTGATTGCCGAACCTATGTTCTCGATCTCATCCTTGAATTCCTCCCACTCGTCGTCACCCACTTCCTGAAGGGTATGGAGTTTTGATTTCACTGAGCTTCGTTTTTCCCAAAGTTCCTTGATCTGCTCTTCGTACATGATCCTGGCATCGGCACTTGCCTGCCTGGCCTTCGCCTCTAGTTTATCCATGTCCGCCTTCCATTCGTCAAGCTGGGCCTTCAACTTATCAGTATACGCATCTTTTTTGCTCATGTCGTTCACCTCTTTATTTCGTTCGTGAATAGGCGGGACTCCGGTTTAATTGTTTCGGTGATGCCGGTGAACACATATCATCCTATCCACCCACTTTCATAAACCCGGGAAAAGGCTAAATAGTAAGAGAATCTTACTTGTGCCGTTAAACATGAGTGAAATCAAGTTCACCCGCCTTTCATCAAAAGGCCAGGTAGTGATCCCCGTCGAGCTCAGGGAACTCATGGGTCTTGAAGATGGCGATACCTTCGCTGTATACGGGGATGATGATACCGTGATACTTAAAAAACTGCAGATGCCCTCGGAACAGGATTTCAAAAGACTTCTACAATGGGGGGAGGAATTCGCAAGGAGGAAAGGGGTTTCAACGGACGACGGAACCAGGGTGATCATCGAATACAAGAAGGGAAAGTGAATGTGTCATACGTAATACTGTGTGTATATAATCATGACTATGAGTAGCAACAACAGCGTTATCCATATAACGATGGCTTGATGCGAAGCTTTTTTCGCTTTATCCGCCGCCCACCATTCCCTCGGTCTTATGCCCTGTGCCACGAAGGTGACGACTCCCGCAAGGTTTATGCCTATTAGATTAACGAAGAATAAACTAAATGCACCTATGGACATGTATACATGACCTGAGCCAAGGAGCAGTCCCGAGGTAACCAGTGCGGGCAGTAGAGCCAGGGCTACCATGACGCCGATCAAAGGCTCCAAAAGACTTCTGGTGAAGGCGATGGCTCCCGCTATTCCCGCTGCTAATGCAAGTACGATATCTCCTAAACCAAGGCTCGAGCGAGATACGATTTGTGGAATTTCAGGGTCGACTTTGAGGAGCATACCGATAACGAAGGCGAGGGAAAATGCTATCAAGATACCCAATAGATTGGCCTTCATAGCCTTCCTCCCGAGCTCGTAGTCCGCGAGTGTGGTTGCCAAGGAGAGTGCGATATTCGGCCCGAAAAGGGGAGCTATGACCATAGCACCTATTATTACCGCAATGTCATTCCTAAGAACACCTAGGGTAGCGACGATAGAAGAGATAGTGATCAAAAGTACATAATACTTTGAGAATTTAGTCTGGTCGCCTATACTGGCATACAACTCTTCACGGCTAATACCCGATTTTTTAGACTCCTCTTTATCCTCATCTTTTTTTTCCTCCGTTTCAACTACCGGATAGGTAGCCTTGATCTCGAAGAGCAGCAGACGGAAACAGGATCTGTCGGAAAATTCGTCCTGAAGCTTGTCTAAAACCGATTGACTTTTTTCCACCGTTACTATTATCTTAACTAATATTTGTTTTTTCGATACCCAGTCGTACCAAAAGTCCATAACCTCGGGATCATCCTCCAGAAGCTCTTCAACAAAGTTCTGATCTTCAACTGGGATCAACATCTCGATCAAGCGCAGGGCCATATTAATTCACCATCTCCTTTTTCATTCTGATCCTCTTGAATGCCTTCAATATCTCAAAGCTTAATAAGAATATACCCGCGGCACCGAGTACCTGAAGCCATCCCTGCAATCCTATCCCTGCAAATTCTAAAAATGTGCTTACCACGGGACCGTATACCCCTACAAATATCAAACCGACTGATAGCAAGATGGAATACAGTATGATACGGTTGGAGAAGAAATTTTTGTTGATGATCGATTGATAATCATAACGTCTTGACATTATGTTTGCGAATTGACAGTAAGCGATAGTTAGGAAGGTTATGGTCGTTGCTCTGGCGTAGTGCACGGCAGGAAAATCGTCCGCCGTTAAGGATATTCCTTCACGTATAAAGTACAACCAAAAGTTGCCGAAGGCCAGAAGACCTATCATAAGGGCAAAAAATATCACTTCAGCCGAAGAAAACTTGTTCAATATATGATCCTCTAATTTCCTAGGAGGTGATATCATCATCTCCTTAGTAGGAGGGTCAAAGGTTAAGGTGGTAAGGGGTACAACCTCGGCTAGAAGGTCGATCGCTAGGATCTGTATCACCAATATAGGCATGGCCCAGCTACCCCAGCCGAGTAGTGCCAGGGCTGCCAAACCCGCGAGTACTACCGTAAGTTCCGCCCCGTTGGTAGTCATGGAGGCTAGAACTGTTTTTTTTAGGTTGTTGTAGATAGTTCTTCCCTCCCTAACCGCATGGACTAACGTAGGAAAACTGTCGTCCAGCAGCACCAGCTCGGAGGCCTCTTTCGCCACATCCGTACCCTTCAATCCCATGGCTACACCGATATGGGCTCTTTTCAGTGCCGGAGCGTCGTTAACACCGTCACCGGTAACGGCCACCACTTCGCCGTCCTTTTCCAGAAGATCGACTATCCTGAGTTTATCTTCGGGGTCCACCCTGGAAAATATAAGGGATTCTGCATTTTTCATACGTTCTCTCAACTTATCATCAGACATATCCTTGAGTTCACTACCCGTTACCACCGGCGAAGGTTTATGGTCACTGGACAACCCAATTTCCCTGCCTACGGCCTGGGCTGTCGTGGAATGGTCTCCGGTCATTATGAAGGTGCGTATGTGCGCCTTGTGACACTCTCTTATGGCTTCTTTGACACCCTCTTTTGGCGGATCTATCATGCCCACGAGGCCCAGGAAGATGATGTCCCTCTCGACCTCTTCGATGGTATAGTCCCTCTTCCCTTCCTCTAACACTCGGAATGCGATGGACAGTACCCTCATGGCCTTTGAAGATAGTTTTTCGTTTACATTTTTTATATTTTTCTTGTGCTCTTCCGTTATAGGCACAATTTCTCCGTCTTTAAAGATGTACTTGCTTATAGAGAGCAGACTGTCCGTAGAACCCTTCATGGCCACGACGGTCCTCTCCTCTAGTAAATCGGCAACTTCAACGCAAGAATATTTCTCGTTGATCTCCCTGATGGAGCTCATCCTTTTCCTTTCCGAGTCGAAGGGAAACTGTTGTATCTCCAGGTTTTCCTTATCCTCGACGGGCGAACGGGTGCCTATCTTGGTTGACATCGATATTAGCGCAGCTTCCGTTGGATCTCCAACGGGGTACCACCCATCATGGTCCTCATCGGGAGCATGTATCTCAGCGGTGGATGCCATGGTCGCGGCGTCCATCATTATCTCTATTTCATCTATCTCTTCCTGGGTCAAGGGGGTCCCGTCTTCGTACTGTATCTCCCCCTTGGGCTCGTACCCTACGCCAGTGAACTTGTAATCGTTGCCGTTGAACCATGCCCTCTTAACGGTCATCTCGTTTTTTGTAAGTGTCCCGGTCTTATCGGTGCATATGACCGTCGTCGAACCGAGTGTCTCCACCGCCGGCAGATTTTTCACCACTGCTTTTCTGTTAGCCAACCGATTACTACCGGTGGAAAGGGCTACAGTGACTTGAGCCGGTAGTGCCTGGGGTACGGATGATACCGAGATGCCGATTGCGTACAGAAGACTAACGTATAATGAAAGACCCTGCCAGATCGCTACAAAGAAGAGGGCAGTACTCATTATTACAACTAATATCGTAAGATGCTTGGCCAAAAGATTGAGTTCCATCTGCAAAGGTGATTGCAGGTCCAAAGTCGTCTCCGTCATACCGGCTATCTTGCCCATCTCGGTATTCATGCCCGTGGCAACCACCACTCCCTTAGCGTTTCCGACAGCCACCGTGGTTCCCAAGTAGGCCATGTTGTCCCGGTCGCCAAGCTGTGAAACGTCTTTGATGGCTTTGGAATGCTTCTCCTGGGGCATGGATTCGCCGGTTAGCGAAAAATCGTTGGTACGGAGATTGAAGGATTCGATGATACGTATATCCGCTGGTATCTTATCACCCTCTTCGACCTTTATTATATCACCTGGTACGAGTTTGTCCTGTGAGATCTCCTTCATCTCTCCGTCACGCATGACCTTGGCAGGTGACTTGATCATCTTCTTCAGCTTCTCGATTATCTCCTCGGCTTTGTTCTGCTGAACAAAACCTATCACCCCGTTGATGATTACTATTATGAACATGGCGGCGGCGTTCCTATAGCTGCCCAGTAAAAGTGATATTATACCTGCGATGATGAGAACCATCACCAGTAATTCCTTGAACTGAGAGATAAGCATGAGCCACCTAGGGGTTTTGTAAGTGGTCATCAACTGGTTTTTACCGTATTTTTTCAATCTCTTTGAAGCTTCTTTCTCGCTCAATCCGTTTTCGTCGGTATCGTGTTCACGAAATACCTCTTTCACGGACATCTGATAATACGCCTTTTCTTGTGGCATGTACAATTACCGTATAAATCCGTCTTATTTCATACTTTTCCTATGAATCGAATTCCGCCGCTATCACAGCCTGACCCACGGGTATACCCATATCCCCATTGGGTATATCCTTGTGTACGAGCAATCCATGGCCAAGGTCCTTCAGCCTCTTCCTCACGGCGTCCACTATGGGCTGATTGTATGATACTCCCCCGGATATGCCGATGGGTGAACCGGTTTGTTCAGCCACCTCGGCTGCCGCTTCAGCGAGTGCACGGGCTACGGAGGCAGTGTATGAGGCCGCCCTGTCCTCTTCGGGTGCCCTGTCGTTCAACATCTCCAGGAAACCATCCAGGGTGTATATCGTGTCTCCCTTGCGGCGGATATGGTAAGTATGGTTCGACTTCCCCCTGATCTGCAGCCTTTCAAGCTTCATGGCAGGCTCCCCCTCGTACGTACGTTCATGACATACACCCAGGGCGGCGGAAACCGCATCTAAAAGCCTGCCGAAGCTGGTGGTGGTCATGCTTTTGGGTATGAGCTTATCGAATATGTCGGCTGTTGAGCCCGTGAAGAACGAGCCCTCCAGACCCTTCACACGTTGTATGGCGTAAACCGAGCGTCTCGGGTCTTTTACCGCTTTCTCTCCACCCAGTAAGGGAAATGGTTCCAGGTGCGCCGTCCTTTCGTACCCTACGGCGGTACAGTGGAGAACCTCTCCACCCCAGCTGCTGCCGTCGTCACCGTAGCCGGTACCGTCCACGGCTATACAAACGATCTCTTCAAGGCCGTGTTCCAGTAACAGTGATGCGCCGTGGGCCCAGTGATGCTGCACCTCCACCACCTCCGAGTCGTATCTTTCCGCAAGTTCAAGACCGAGTTTTCTGCTCCGATATCCGGGGTGAAGGTCCACTGCGACCGCCCCTATCTCTTCGATACCGAGGAGTTCCATCAGGTGCACCACGGTTTTTCCATAGAATACAGAAGCCTCGTAGGATTCAAGGTCTCCGAGATACTGGCTCGGGTAGAGCTTTCCGTTAACGGAAAGGGCGACACAGCCGCTTTCGTCGGCTCCGGAGCCGAGAACCTGCCTGTCATTGACGAAGGACAAATATTCCGGAACGTACCCTCTGGAGCGTCTTATGGGTGCGATGTCATCTCCGTGTACCCGTATCAGGGAATCGTCTATTCTCCGGGCTATCTCCCGGTTGTGAAGTAGGTAATGATCGAAGTCCAGCCCGAGGGCATTCTCATGGGATATTATCATGGGTTCTCCGGGTATGTTGGCACTGGTCATTACCAGTACATCCACGGAGATGAGCTCGAAGACAAGGTGGTGAAGGCCCGTATAAGGCATCATAATACCCACATTCGGCAGGCCCGGGGCGACATATTCCAGTGTTCTACCGTATTCCTCCCGTACAGGATAGATCATGATGGGTCTTCTGGGTCCCGTCAAAAGGTCTTCCCTTGTCACGTGGGCATACTTCCTTGCGGTTTCAAGGTCTTTGACCATCAATGCGAAGGGCTTTTCAGGCCTACCGTAACGTTTTCGTAACTCCGGTATGGATTCCAACCGGCATACGATGTGCATGCCCCCCCAGCTCTTGGCCACCACGATATCGCCCCTATCCAATAGCATGGCGAATTCCCGTATCCCACCCACTACCCTGCCATCACCGGCATGCAGGGTATACCGTGGACCGCAATCCGGGCACGATGTGGTCTGTGCGTGAAATCTCCTGTCACTGGGGTCGTGGTACTCTTCACTACACCTTTCGCACATGGGGAATGGGGCCATGGTCGTCTTCGGCCTGTCGTAGGGAAGACCCCTTATGGCTGAGTACCTTGCACCGCAGTTGGTGCAGTTGATAAAAGGAAAATCTTTGCGCCTGTCTGACGGGTTAATGAGTTCGGCCAGGCAGTGTTCGCAAAGGGCGGTATCTACCGGTATGGTGGACGAGCTTTTACCTTCCTCCGATGGTATTATGCGGAATCCGGGTTCACAGTTATCCCATGGCTCCATATCAACCCCCGTCACCCTGGCCAGGGGGGGCAGCTCCTTCATGAGTGTATTCAGGAATATTTTGTGGTCCCCGTCTATGACCACCTCCACCTGACCCCCCTTGTTCTTCACATGCCCGTTGAGGTTCAAGGCCCTGGCCACCCGATACACGGTGGGGCGGAAACCCACACCTTGCACCGTACCTTTGATCACGAGTCGCATACCCCCTTCTATGGAAGGGTGGTTTTTAACATTGTTGGCCGCTGTTAGAAAACTCTTATATGTGCGGTACCATAACCGTAGATCATGTTATGCGGTGTGGATGAAGCCGGTCGAGGCCCGGTGATAGGTCCCCTTGTTGTTGCGGGGGTTTGCGTGGACTCCCATAGGGAACTTGTGGAATTGGGGGTCAAGGATTCCAAGAGGCACACGCCCGGCAGGCGGCAAGAGCTGGCCTTGAGGATACACGAGCTGGCCCGCTGCGTGATCAGGGTGGTACATGCCGAAGACATAGACGCTCTCCGCACCCAGATGACACTCAACAGACTGGAAGAGGACCTCTTCACGGCGGTAATAGACGAGCTTGCGGAGGACGGTTACACGGTTTATGTGGACTCGGTATCCACAGACGAGGAGGGTTTCGGCAGGGGTATAGCCGCCAGAGCCATGAAGAACGTCGAGGTCATCGCCAGACATCGGGCCGATGACACATATCCCGTGGTATCCGCGGCATCCATATGTGCCAAGGTAAGGCGGGACGAAGAGGTTCGCAGGATAGCCCTGGAGCTGGATAGCGATATAGGTAGCGGATACCCATCGGATCAAAAGACCATAGACTTTCTGAAGGCGTGGGTGAGGGAACACGGCGAACTCCCCCCTCACACCAGACGCTCCTGGAAGACCGCCCAAAAGATAATGGAAGGCTCCATGAACACCACGTTGGATGATTTCTGAAAAAGTATTTAGTGTTGGTCATCCTCACCCGTTAGAGTTGAACACTATGGCAGACAAAGCTGAAGTTAAGAACATGCTCGACGATGTTTTGAACAGGTACCGGGAAAAGATGGAAAGCGACCACAAGATAGTCGAGAAGCTCAAGGATTTCGAAAGGAAAGTGTCCATCAAGTTCCAGGACGACGGTAACTATCACTTTACAATATCAGACGGGGTGGTGGGAGACATAAAGGAAGGCGCTTTAAGCAAATCCGACATCACCATCAACACCGACACCGAAACCATGAAGGCGCTTATAGACGGGGATATGAGGATAATGGAGGCTTACGCAAGGAAGCGGGTTCGGGTGGACGCATCCTTCCTTGATATGCTCAAACTGAAGGAAATGTTCTAGCTGTACAGGTGTGATTCGTTATCCGGGAGTTTCATGAATTCCCTGAGCAGTGCCGTTGCATAGGTACCCTTGTGCAGACCGAAGGACAGTCTCAGTCCCCCGGCTTCCTGAGAGCAACGAAGGTCGGCAACGGGCGCGAAGATGGCCCTCCTGGTCCCCTTGGACGATAGCTCCATGAGTTCAGGTACCACGAAATCCTTCTTATGGAAGCCCTCGTCCTGTATGACACGCCGCTCTATCTCCCCCTGTTCGCCCCCGGAGTATTTGGAGTTGAACCCGAAGAGAGGCGCACTCACGTAAGCCTTTCCCTCACGGACCATCTTGGATGCCTTTTCCAGGTTCCTCTCGTTTATCTCCACCGGTGTATCCAGGTTGGGGAGCCCGTTCTTGTTCACTGGAAGGAGCACATCACCGGGCATGGCGTCGTTGAGGGGATATCCCATATCCGCCCTGGCACTCACCATGCGGTTGAACAGATATGATTGAAATGCGTGTATGAACATCCTGAGTAAATTCGTAGGTAAGGTTCTCAAGGCCCCCACGTGGTCCTCCGGCTTGGACGCAAGGTGGCCTATCATCCTTCTCTCGTAGGTTAGAATATTGGGAAATACCTCCAGGGCCCCACGGTAATCCCAGGTTTCGGAGAGGTACTGTCTTGCCCTGTAGCTCTCCTCCCCCTCGCCTTCCATGGGCTCGGCGATGTACAGTTTCACCGCCCCTTGGTAATCTCCCGTTAGCAGCCTCCTACCGATCTCGTGGGTTATGGGGCGTATGGTTCCGAATCTTTGCACGCCGAACCAGTTGGGAAACCCCCCCCCATGGTCTATCTCCTCCTTGATCACCCCGGCCATTTCTCCGGCCTGACCGTTATGAACGTCCATATCACGTATCACGATGTCGAATAGATTTCCCGTGTGAGCGCCTATGTACAGGGCTCCGTGGGCCGTGAACATGTCAGTTATCTCCACATTCCTCAGGGAGACCCCGGCAAGTTTTTCACTGTCCGTCTTGAACGACATCCACTGGGTGGTAACCGCCCTCTTGTCCTTGGTACCGGCGAACCCGGTGCGCCCCCGGGGTATATCCACCGCCCTGGAGATGGCCTCCACAAGGCGATTGGTCTCCCAGTTGGAGGACCATACCCTGGCGATGGTGTATTCACCGTCCTCTGCAGCCTCCGGTAGCTCTATGACCTCGTCTACCATAAAATCCTCGGGATATTTTTTCAGCCTGCCGCCTACCCCGGGTCCCTTGGTGTAATAAAGCCCGATCCCCACCAGTGATTCCATCTGTGTTTCCCCGTCAATCTTCTTTTTCCTCGAAGATATCTTTGTAAAGGTTTTTGAACTCGTCCTGGATAACCCTGGCGCTCTCTATCAATATATCCCTCGGGTCCTCCCCTTTCTTCGCGGTGATGCTCAATATCGGGTCATCTATATCGGGGTGCTCAACGGAATAGTTCACATCGATTATCCTTTCCTCGGAG
Source organism: Candidatus Haladaptatiplasma halalkaliphilum (assembly GCA_019594055.1). Lineage (GTDB taxonomy): Archaea > Thermoplasmatota > Thermoplasmata > Halarchaeoplasmatales > Halarchaeoplasmataceae > Haladaptatiplasma > Haladaptatiplasma halalkaliphilum. Next base: position 17,138 of record JAFDTY010000005.1, read on the forward strand.
AGCAGTTGTTCTACCAGGGGGTACATAACACTAGGATCATCATCGACGACCTTTATGGTCAGACTGTTCTTCGTCTTCTCCAGTACCTTGAACTCCATGATTCTCCCTGATTTGATGATGGACTACTTAAATATATTGGTCAACCCGTGGTGCACTTCAAAAGGTACACCATACCCAGGAAATTGCTGCCACAGTCATGTATTGAGAAATCTTCACTCAGGAGGCGGACGATGTCCCTGTCCATGTGGGTGCGGCCGAACAACTTCGCCGTCAACATCATGGGTACGAAAAGGGGCTGGGATAATCTACCCCTGGGCTTCCCCGTATCAAGGACCACCATGCAGCCCCCGGGCTTCAGTATCCTTGCACACTCCTCCGCAGCCCTCACGGGATCCGGTATGGTGGTGAAGGTGAAGGTGGCGATTATCCTGTCGAAATGGTCGTCCGGGAAGGCGGAACCTTCGATGTCATCGTAAAGCGCCCTCGCCCGGTCCCCCAGTCCCTCCCTGTTTATCCTCTGGCTGGCCCTCCTGATCATCCCCTTGCTGATGTCCGTTCCTATTACCTCACCGTCCCTCAATCGCACGGCTATCCAGGGAAGGATCTGGCCGCTGCCCGTGCCTATGTCAAGTACCCTTTCATGCCCCTGGAGTTCCAGGGCATCAACCGCAGCCTCCTTCCAGCCCCTCTGGGGGCGTGATACCAGGGGAAAATTATCCACAAGGTCGTAGAACCTCGTCCACCTGTCGTATCGAAGGGCGACCTTCTCCTTTTCGGACATATCATGTGTTATACAACGTTGAACAGTATTAATTTTTTGTTTGTGGGTCACCACGGGTAGGCGATGCCGAAGGTGAGGTCACGGTACATGACGAGGTAGGTTATTGCGTACCCCAGGATCACTCCCGAGTTCAGCAGTGGTAGACCCGCCTGGGGGTTCCCCTTCAGTACGTACCTCATGAGCACCAGAAGCCCGCACACCGATCCCACAGACGCACCCACGGCCACCACGTAGGGTGCGTACAGGCCTCCCACCATGACCCCGGGTAGGTATATACTTGCGGATACTGGCAGTATTCCCGGTATGATCAGGTCTCCCAGGCCGATGAACATGGCCTCCCTCTTCTTCTTACGCTCGATATGCTGCACCAAGCCTTCTTCCTGGAAGAATCTGTAGCTTAGTTTGTGTGGGATCACCAGTAGTATGGGAAGCTTCAACTTGACGACGCCATCAGCCAGTGATATCATGTGCTTTGTTTTGTAGACGGATATGGCATCGTAGACCGCCAGCACTATCAGCAGTACCAGTACCGGGAGTATTCCGAGGCTGAAGCCGAGTATGGCGGCTATCCCCGCACCCATAACTATACCGATACCGTCCACCACGTACCATTCGGGGTACTTGTAGAGGGTGGTGGTGAGGAGTATCGCGAATACGATAGCCAGGTAGAACGACATATCGTTGATCCCGGTCAGATGGAAAAGCACGGGATAGAAAACGTAGAACAGGGTCAAACCCACGACCGCCAGTAAGGCGTAGTGGATGAAATTACCCTTGGTGTACTTCATGACCAGGAGCATGAACCCGGTGAACAGTATTATGAAGACCACGTAGATCAACGGGTTTAACGGATTGTCGGTATCCTCACCGAAGGCCCGGTATTCCCGGGGATAGATGCCCACCACGGAAATCGCCACCATGTGGGTGATTATCAAAAGGCATGCGATGGCCACTACCGGAACGTACTTTTGTTTCACGATGATACCTTGCCTACCACGGTACCAAAGGCGAGGGTGCCCTTGATATGGTCTATGCGTACCTTGACCCTGTCTCCCTTGGTGGATCCGGGTACGTATATGGTGAAACTGCCTACCCTGGCCATACCGTCGCCTTCCCTTCCTATGTCCTGTATGAGAAGGTCATAGGTTTCACCTTGCTCGATCCCCTCGGTCAAGGGCTGCCTTGTTTTCTTCTTCTTGCCCCGTATGGGTCGGTGTGCCCCGCAGGCATCGCATTTCAACAGTGTCACTCGACCTTCTTTCACCAGTCTCGTGTCCGGCTTGTCACATTCCGAGCACAGCACGTATTTGCCTACGTAATCCTCGAATTTTTCCTGTATCTTGCGGCTGCCGATCCTTCCTTTGAACAGAATCCTGCCCTCGTCCCTTTCACCGGCCGTCCCCAGCTCCCGTAGGAGATACTTCAGGATGTCATCGGGCTCCCGGGCTATGATATCCGATATCTCGGTGAAGTTGGTTACTATGGTGGTGTTTCCCTCCTGGAATGATTCCACATCGGGGATCTGGAATCTCTCGTGATATGCTATCTCTTCGGGCAGGTCCTCCCTGGCCCTCTTCAGCAATTGGTCGTAATCATAATCATCTTCGGGCATGATAAAAACGAATAAATGGCACCCTTAAATATGTATTGGTGTTACAAGGTTTTTTATATCTTGATGCAATGGTATAATCAATGTACGAAAAAGTGATCATCCCCACGGACGGCTCGGATTGCGCGAAGCGAGGCGTGGAAGAGGGACTCTGGATGGCTAAAACACTGGGTGTAAGGGCACTGGCCCTTTACGTGGTCGACACCTCGGAATACGAGGGTATCCATCACGAGAGCATAAAAACCTCCGTCAGGGTGGGGCTGAAGAAGGCAGGCCTTGAGGCCCTGGATAAGGTGGTTGCCAAGGGACTGAAATGGGGTGTGCAGGTGGATACCAAGGTGGCCATGGGGAAACCCTTCCAGGAGATAATAAACGCCGGTGAAGAGAACGATGTGATATACATCAGCAGTCACGGCGCATCCGGGTGGACCAAACTTTTCGTAGGGAGCACTACGGATAGAGTGATAAAACATGCCAGATGCACGGTTGCCGTTGTCCGAGGCAAATACACGAAATAGTACAAAAACCTAAATACTGACACACTATTGTGTCGCCCGGTGCTCCAATGTATGTTGTAATCGTAGGCGGCGGCCGAGTGGGGACGGACCTCACAAGGCTATTGTTGCCCGAAGGCCATGACATCGTCCTCATGGAAAGCAGCGAGGATCTGGCGGAAGATCTGGCAAAACAGTTCGACGCCCTGATAATAAGGGGAGACGGTACTAACCTCGATTCCCTCAAGGATGCCGGTGTTAACAAGGCGGATGTTTTCGTCTCGGTCACAGGGGACGACAACGCCAACCTTATCTCGTGCCAGCTGGCCAAGAGACTGTTCAAGGTGCCTACCGTCATAGGAAGGGTCAACGACCCCAAGAACGAAGGAGTGTTCTCCAGCCTCGGTATAGATAATACGGTGAGCACCACCCGTGCAAGCGCTATCCAGATAAAGAACAACATAGGTGACACCAAGACATTGCTAACGGTGGGTGGCAGGGAAACCCAGGTCATCGAATTCACCGTGGCCGACGGCGCACCCGTGGCCCACCAGAAGATATCCTCCGCAGGTCTACCCAGGGGGACCATAGTCGCCGATATAATGCGGGGTGACAGGTCCCTGCTGCCGGATGGTGAGACGGTTTTGAGACCCGGAGACATAGTTACCGTTCTGGCACGTCTGAATACCGTTCACGATGTGAAGAAGATGTTCGAACCCAAAAAACGATTCGGGATCATCTGAAGTTTACCCGGAGAAGGAGTTTAGAGTATATGTCCAAGCTATCCGTGTGGAGTACCCTGAAAGGCGAGTTCGAATCCATCCATAAAAGGATTCACACCTATCACAGACCCTACGGTCTCCTGAGCACGGTACTTTACTACACGGGTATCCTGCTGATCATAATGGCCGCCCTTCTGCTGGTTCCCGCCTTGATGGCCTATGCCGTCGACGGTAACATAACCCTCGTTACCTGTTTCGTGGTCCCGGCATTTATCTCCTGCCTCCTGGGTACGTGCATGCTGTTACTATACGAAAAAAGCGAGCTTTACCTGGGGGCGGCGATCACTCTGTCCGCATTGGTATGGTTGCTTTTTTCCCTCATAGGCGCGATCCCCTTCTGGATGGCCAGGCACTATTACGGTGAGGCATGGGGTCTCACCTACCTGCAGGGTGTTTTCGAGGCCATGTCGGGCTTCACGGCCACCGGTCTCACCATGTACGGTGACAGGGTGGCGGACCTTCCCCATTCCATACTGTTCTGGCGCTCCCTTACCCAGTGGGTCGGTGGCGTCGGTGTCATAGTACTGTTCCTGAGCATTCTCGTTGTACGTACCGGCTCCATCGCGGGCAAGCTTTACAGTGCGGAAGGTCGCACTCACCGGCTGGTACCCAGTGTCGTACGCACCACAAGGCGTATATGGGCTATTTACGGTGGCTATACCCTTCTACTGCTCCTGATACTCTTCGCCCTGGGTATGCCGTTATTCGATTCCCTGAATCATTCAATGACGGCTCTGGCGACAGGCGGTTTTTCGGTGAAGAACCAGAGTATTATGTCATACGCCTTGGAAGGCCATGCAAATGCATTCCTCATAGAGATGGCCATAATCCCCTTCATGCTCATAGGTGGCATATCCTTTGCCATGCACTACCAGCTGGTGCTCGGTAACGTAAAGGAATTTTTCCAGAATGTGGAGGTAAGGGCAATCCTGATCATCACCGTGCTAGCAACAGTCATACTGGGGATAAGTCTCGGGCTGACCTTCGATTCCTTCAGATACGGCTCCTTCCAGACGGTGACCGCGCTCACAGGCACCGGGTTCAACACCGCCGAAGTTGCAGGCTGGACGGACTTCCAAAAGTTCATACTTACCTTACTCATGATATTCGGCGGAGGTTACGGTTCAACGGCATCGGCCCTCAAGCTTATCCGTGTGGCGGTCATATTCTACGCCATAATCTGGCTCGTACGTGATTACCTGCTTCCGGAATCGGTAGTACACCGGCTAAAACTCGGTAAGAGCATCTATACACACCAGCAGATAATGGATGTTGCCATCTACGCGGTTCTTTACCTCGCCCTACTGGTCATAGGGGCCCTGGTGTTCATGGCAGGAGGTGCCAGCGCCGCGGACTCCCTGTTCGAGGTGGCCTCCGCAGAGGGTAATGTGGGACTGAGTGTCGGGCTGACCCATGCGGCCATGCCGTGGTGGGAAAATATAACCCTGATAATACAGATGTGGGCCGGTCGACTCGAGATATTCCCCGTGCTGGTGTTGATAACTTCCCCCTTCAAGAAACACTGAAACGTCGGTAGATGAGAGATCATGAGTGTCATCCGTAGGCTGTACATGGACCTATATGCATTCTTCGGACCCCAGGGATGGTGGCCCGCCGACAGCGATTTCGAGGTCATGGTAGGTGCCGTGCTTACACAGAACATGAGCTGGAGGAACGTCGAGAAGGCTATATCCAAACTTAAAACTGAAGGGCTGATGAACCCCGAAGCTATCCTGGAAACCGATCGCGAGACCCTTCACGAGTGCATAAGGGCAACGGGGTTTTACCGGCAGAAGACCGAGAGGCTGAAGATATTGTCGGAAAGGGTCATCCGGGAGGGCGGAGTTGAAAGGTTTTTGAAACACCCTGACATACGCGGGGAGCTGCTCAAGGTGAAGGGTATCGGCCCGGAAACAGCGGACAGCATCACACTTTACGCCGCAGGGGTGCCCTCCTTCGTGGTGGATGCCTATACCCGACGGATACTGGAAAGGTATATCGGTGTATGCGGCGGCTATCATGAGATACGATCATTTTTCCATGACGAGCTGCCAAGGGACGTATCACTCTACAGGGAATTCCATGCACTGCTCGTCAGGCTGGCAAAGGAATACTGCGGGAAAAAGCCCCTGTGCAGCGGATGTCCCGTGGCCAGGGACTGCACACGCGCTAATCGAACATCAACCTCTTCCAACGGAGTATGTCTCTCTTGATGGAGCGGTAAAAGGACGGGAAGTAAACGATGCTCAGGAATACCCCGAGGATGAATACCGCCACGTAGAATACCTCCTTGTCCGCCTGATAGGGCTCGATGCCATCTATGATGAAGCCCATCTCGTCGACTATGAACCCAAGCCCGGCACCGAAACATACCGAACTTATCCGGGCGATGGTACGGCTCCAATAGTTTATGGACAGCCATGCCGCCACGGATATCAGTATTATTCCGTAGGCGATATGATGCACATGATATCCCCCTATTATCAGGTTCTTGCCAACCACGAAGGTGGCGTCGGTGGGAGGGCTATCCGCCTGTAAAAGGATGACCCAAAGCCTTGCGGAAACGAAGGTTATGGTGAATGAGACAGACACCAGGAAAGGGGTCGAACTGCGGTTCTTCCGGAATTCCTTTCTGATCGCTTTCGGCAGGTACGATAATACCGGCAAGACACGCTCCTTGGCCCACATGGCTATCTATCAATACATTCACCTCTTACAAATAAAACCTTTCGGTGAAGTATCTAGGGTACGATATATATCTCCGTTTGATCTCCCATGTAAAGCAGGTAATTTCCCCTGTAATACTCGAGAAGTACTGGGTTGAACGGATGAGGGTGTGCACCGTCCGTGGTCGTTACCCCCTTGATGGTCTTGTGGTCCCATATGATGTACCGCACTCCCATCTCCCGGGCCTCCGCAAGGGCTTCATGGGGGTGGTCGGAGAAATATATGGCGTCTCCGTCGACCCATGTGAGGTTCATGTACCCCACCGCAAAGGCGGCGGCACTCAATCTGTGCTCGGCGGCCAGCTTTCCCTCTAGATTTGTCCTGGCCCAGAAACACCCCTCTATCTCGTCACCCTCGGTTCCCTCTATATAACCCTGTGCCATATCCTGGGTGGGGTAGATGAGTGGCAGGTTCCACGCGAGGAGCAATATAACCACCACTGATATGACCGCCGTCCTCCTTTTATCCTTGAAGGGATTGGCAAGGTAGTTGAACCTGATGAGCCCTATGCCGAAGAGCAAGGCCCCCGGCAGCATCAGGAAGGCCATCTGCCGCATGGGAAGGAGAGACGAGGAGCCCGTGAAAACACCTGCGAAGAACGACAGTATCGCGAAGGACATCCAGCCCAGGAGATGAAGGCCGTCCCTGTAGGCCCATATCATCTTGCTGGCGGCCAATGTGAACATACCCAGGAATGCCACGGGCAGGTAGTAAAAACCCAGTGCTCCCAACTCTATGTCCCTGCCGGGGATGGGATGGAAATACAGGTTCAGGATGAAGGCGAATATGATCAACATGAGTAAGAACGACATCAATAGGAAACGGGACATATCTTCGTTGTGAAGGGCTATCCTCGGGCGCAGGCCCGTCCTCTCTCTGATACGACGTATGACTGTCAGTGACAGGACCGCCATGTAGGGAACCAAGAGGATGGCGTAGGAAGGAAGGCCCAGGGCGTCGGTCAACCGTTCCTCCCTGAAGACAGGTGCGGCGAAGAACCAGTACATGAATGCGGCCGTGGTGAAGAACAGGAAATACCCGATGCGCAGGACGTCCGCCCTGGAGATACTTCGCCTGAGGGTGACGGACATGAACAGCCCCCCCAGCACGAACAGTATCAGGAAGTAGGACGAGAAATGATGGGTCACTACCAGGGCGATAGAGGCGGGTACCAATAGAAGCAGGGATCTGCTGCCGTGCTCCGCTGTTTTCAGTAGAAGGAGCAGGATGAGCAGCATCAGGAAGAAGCCCAGGGTCTCGGGTTTGGGCTGGGAGAAATTGTAGACGAAGGGGGCGAGTACCGTAAGGAAGATCGCCGATAATAGTGATATCCTTGCATCCCTTGTCAGCTGGTGTGCCATGAGGAATACCAGGATCGGTACCATGGTGGAGACAATTAGGGTGGGCAGTTGCACGGCCTCGAATAGGTGTACACCCGAGAAGTGAACGGAACCGCCGAGTATGAACATTCCCGGGAAGAAGGGGTAGGCCTGGGCCCAACCGTCTATGCCCAGGTACATGGTGCCTCCCGAAACCCACTGGCCGGTATAGTAAACGTACTCGCCGTAATCTATACCCCAGTGAACGTACCTGAAGAAGGGTATGCTCCGTAAAACAAAGGAAGTTATTATCACGGTTAACAGAGCATACCGGTATGATCCTTTCATCGCAGACATATCTCGAAGGTTAGTTAATTATTTTACGTGTCACAGAAGAGTGTTTACCGTCATAATTCTGTCTCGCCATCCGGCATTATGTTGTCCGGATGTTGCACATGTTTCCGAACACGTCAGTCAAAGGCCGAAAATGCCCAGGAGCACGTGTTCCCAACCAAGGAAGAACAGTAGTATGGGGAATATTATACAGCCCATGAGGTGCACTCGCTTGACCCCGTAAAGAGGGGGTATGAGACCTATGCAGGTGGCCACCAACCCAACGAAGAGGCCCAGCGGGCCCGAAAAGAAGAAGATCATGACCACCAGGAAAAGTATTATGGATTTTGACATAGTGGAGTATTTTACCTTCTTGTGGATGCCGGAGAATAACTTGCCCATATACAGTGTAAGGCAGAAGGCCACGGCAGAGGCGAGTATGACCGAATACAGCAGAAGTGCCATGAGCCAGGGCATGGATGAAAGGTTTATCCAGGGGTCTATGTTTCCGTGGTTCAACTGCAATACCGATTGCATGGCACCGCTCCGGGCGCGCATTATTATGAAAAGAGCCAGGAGGGTGAAAATGGCACAGCTCGTATCTACGGCGGAAACCGCCATTATGTACTCCCGTCCCTGGACCTCCTCTCCGTCGTCATCGGAGGTGAACACCCTGGTCACCGCGGTAGCGGCAGCCGCCGTTATGCCCGGAAGCCATCCCACCATGCCTCCTGAAAGAGTACCTGATACTATGGCCCTCAATTGATTCTTCCTCTCGAGGTCCACCTCGACACCCTCGAGTATCTGGTCCGGTATGGTGGGGTTGTCCATGAGGCTTATCAGCAGGTTGGATATGCCGAAAAGACCGGTGAAGAGAGGGAAGAACATGAGCGTTGCAGGTGATGCACCCTCCTGGGATATGGGTACCCATGTCTTCGAATAGAGGGCAGTGGGTGAAAGCAGGATGAAACCCAGGAGTCCGGATAGAAAGAAAACCCCCAGGGCCAACATTTTGGGTTTTATGTCGAAGAGACTTCTGCCCTCCTGAATCACGAGGACCCCCACCACTGAAAACAGGATGATGATTATGTACGAAGATAGAAACTCGTAAAAGTTCACAGGGGGCCCCATGAGGAGTCGGGCAGGGACCAGCAGGATCAGGGCCATTATCGCTGCACCGAGACTCCCCCATGCGCTTATAAGTATGGCCTCGTACCCCTTTCCCTCCAGTACCATCCGATGTGCGGGGAGCACGGAAAGTGCGGTTTCGCCCTCGGGGGCCCCCAGGTACGTGGCTGGGATGAAGTTAAGGAAGGTGTGGGATACCACGCACCCCATTATCATGGCCGAAATAAGCGCCAGCACCTGGGGCATGGTGGGTGAAAAGCTTGCAAGTAAACCCAGTGAGAATGCTATTATTGCCGCCTGGGAACTGACTATGACAAAGGAGACTGTATTCACATGAACACCGGGTATGAGTCCCGTGATTATACCGAGACCTATTCCCAGGAAAGTGAACACGGTTGCCAAGAGTATCAACATCAGCGGGGTCAAGATTCCCGGGATGTCTGTTCAGGATTTAAGCTTTATCACTCCCATTCTATGGTTCCCGGGGGTTTGTCCGTGATGTCGTAGACAACCCGGTTCACCTTGTTCTTCATTGTGTTGGTTATCCGGGTGGAGATGGTCTCCAGTACATCAAGGGGTATCTCGGAGAAACGGGCACTCATGGCGTCCAGGGAACCGACCGCTCTCACCGCCACCGTGTACCCGTAGGCCCTCTTGTCACCCTGGACACCCACGGTCCTTACCGGAAGCAGGACAGCGAAGTACTGCCACGGCCTCTCCATCTTACCCCTGTCCACTGCACGGTCTATCTCTTCCTCCACGATGGCACAGGCCTCCCTGACCATCTCGGTCCTTTCCCTGCTAGCCTCGCCTATCACACGGATGGCGAGACCGGGTCCCGGGAAGGGTTGACGTTCGGATGTGGGCAGTCCCAGTTCCCTGGCCACCGACCTCACCTCGTCCTTGTAAAGGTCTCTAAGGGGTTCGATGAGCTCCAGTTTCATCACATCGGGAAGTCCTCCCACGTTGTGGTGTGATTTGATGGTATCACGTACACCGTCACCGCTCTCTATCCAGTCCGGGGCTATGGTGCCTTGTACCAGGTGATCAGCCCCGAATTCCTCCGCCTCCCTCTCGAATATCTCTATGAACTTGTTACCGATGACCTTTCTCTTCTCCTCGGGTTCTTGGATACCCTCCATGGCACGGTAGAATTCATCGCCGCAGTCGACCATCCTGTGATTGATACCCATCTCGGTGAGGAGATTTTCGATCTGTTCCGATTCCCCCTTTCTCATGTATCCGGTATCAACGTATATGGCCAATAATCTAGGGCCCATCGCTTTACCAACGAGCACGGCGGCAACGGTACTGTCAACCCCGCCGCTGCATCCCACCACGGCCTTACCTTCAACTCCTGATAATTCATGTATCTGCTGTTCTATGAATTCCCTGGGCTCGAACATGGATTCACTTCCCGAGTTTCTCATGGATCTCTTCGGCGTCCTTCAGGATCTTCTCACCCCATCTTGCCCGATACCGAGTCAACTTTTCACCTATTTCCTCATGGCTGACGGCGAGTATCTCTGCGGCGAGTAAAGCCGCGTTATCACCCCTGTCCAATCCCACGGCGGCAACGGGGATGCCAGGTGGCATCTGAAGTATGGAGAGTATGGAATCCATGTTCACCTTGCCGCTCACAGGCACACCGATGACCGGTTTGGTGGTGTGTGATGCCACAACACCCGGTAATGCCGCCGAAAGTCCAGCGATGGTGATAAAAACATCCGCGCCCTGACACAATTCCCTGGTTCTATCCGGTGCCCTGTGGGCGGAGGATACGGTTATCTCGTAATCGATATCCAATTCCTTCAATACCTTTACCGCCTTCTCCCCCACTTTTTCGTCGCTCTTACTTCCCATTATGATTTTTACTCTCATGATACCGGCAAGAGAAAAAGATAAAAAAAGTTTTTGGAAGACCGTCTAGGTCTTCATTATCGCCGCGAGGAATATCACCAGGGCTATTATCGCGCCGATCACGAAGGCGCCGATGACCTTTACGGACGACCAAACAAGGTCCAAAAAGTCATAACCGTCCTGGAATCCACTTATGGTCTGGGCGTGCAGTTGCCATATGACCAATCCTAAGATAACGCCCACAACGGCGAGTACTATTCCTACCATACGGCTTTTTCCTCTTCCAAAATATGCTGTGAACAATCCCGTGAGCAATAGCCCCAGGCCCGTTGTCAGAAGCAATATCGTCAAGAGCTGGTACATGTTTATTTCCATTATTTTATCCTCCTTAGAATTCTATACCTGTCAGTGTTTTCGTATCTTCTACTCCATCTATGGATCGTATCTTATCTACGACCACCTGTCCTAGCTTGTTGAAGTTCTCGGCGTGGATCTTGGCGATAAGATCGAATTCACCGAACAGTGAATGGACCTCCTGAACCTCCGGAAGCTTCTTCAAGATGTCGTACACCTCCCGTTCGGAGGCGGGTACGGTTTTTATCAACACGAATCCTATGGCCATTTCGTCCACCTATGGCACCCAAAGAGAAACGGGATATTTATATTTTGTCTATAACTCGACCAGCTCTCGCGTCGCATCGGTGAGTACCTCGCAACCCTTTTCGGTGACAACTATGTCGTCCTCTATCCTCACACCGCCGTACCCCGGTATGTATATCCCGGGTTCCACGGTATAGACCATACCCGGTGCCAGATCCACATCCACATTGGGCGATAAACCCGAACCGTCGTGTACGGAAAGACCTAGGCTGTGGCCCAGGCCGTGGGTGAACATACCCCGGAACTCTGTATCGTTGATGATATCCGCCGCCCTGTTGTGAACTTCCGCACCCGTGGTACCCGGTTTTATCATCGCCATGGCTGCATCGTGGGCCTTTAAAACCGTCTCATATATCTTTTTCTGTTTCTGGGTCGCCTCTCCCACAACGTAGGTCCGTGTTATGTCCGAGTGATATCTTTTGTAGAGTGAGCCGAAGTCCATGACCACAAAATCTCCCTTTTCGATGACCCTACCCCCTGCAGTGTAATGTGGTTCGGCGGAGTTGGGTCCGCTGGAAGCGATCACATCGAAAGCATCGCCGTGCCCTCCGAGTTTTCTCATCCGGTACGATATCTCCGCAGCCAGTTCGTATTCCTTCATGCCCGGTTCTATGAAATCGATCATATCTTCTGCCACACGGGACGCTATCCAGCACGCCTTCCTCAGGCGGTCCAGTTCTTCCCGGTCCTTGAGATTCCTTGACTCGATTATGGCATCGGAGATGTCCACGATCTCGGCATCCGTGGCCTCTCTTATCTTCATGTATGCATGATAGGTGAGCTCGGTACTGTTCACTCCTACCCGCTTCATACCCTTGAGACGTTCTTTGAACAAATCATCCCTTTCATTCCTCTTTTTTAACACGGTTACTGGCATACTGGACTTTAGCGCACTCTCTTCCTCCAGGGGCGAGGTGAAGATCTCTCCACTGAAGTCGGGATACATTATGGCGCCGCTACCTTCGAATTCTCCGTTTATCAGGCCTGTTACGTAGTAGAAGGTCAGGTCCACATGGGGTTTCGTCGAATTGAGTATTATTATACCGTCAATATCCCCTTCCACATGTTCGAATATCCTTTTGATGCGCTCTTTCATTATATCAGCTAGTCCAATAATCGGTGTATTATATAGTTTTCACCACTCTGGTCCCCCCCACGTAATCCCCTATCCTCTTCCCTTCGGGGTTTGATATCATCAAAACCAGGCTGAAGATGTAGAAGAACAATATCATGTCGGCGTATCGTGCGGCGTTTCTCGCGGCGCTTTGGGTGAAGGTTATCTTGCGATAGTCATCGGAAAGTACCCGGAGACGGAGGATCCTCTTGCCTACCGTGGTCCCGAAGTACCACTCCATGAGGGTGAAATAGATGAACTGAACTGATACCAACAGGGACACAAGGGCCATAAACAGAGGTGAAAGGATGGTGGTGGCTTCCATACGGGAGAATATCAGCAACATTATACCTGCGGCGATGGGTATGGTTACTATCATAAGGTCTATTATATACGCAAATATCCTCCTTACCAGGCTGGAATATCGACGGTTAACGGTTTTCTCCACCTTACTCTTCAGAAGGGTGGCGGTAAGGAATGCCTTGTGTGCCGAGTTTTTCGAGGGCTTGTACCTCGCATCGTACAACCTGTGATAATCGTCAACCACCAGGGGATGGAGCTCGAGTTGTGCGAAGACGTAACGGTTCGCCGTATCCTCGTTCCACCGGTACATAGGCATAGGCCTTCTCACCAGACGGGATACCCGGTCTATCTCCATTCGTGCCGCACGTATAGAGTACTCTATGCTCTCCCGGTACCGGCCCGAACGCAGGGACCTGAGACTTTGGTCTATGGGCTCCTCGGCGGTACCGGCAGGTCTTCTGAAGTAGTAGTAAGCCACCAGGGGCATAGCGGCTATCAGGCCGGATAGATATACAAGGTCCATGGCCCCCGCACCTCCGATGGACCCCATAACAGCAGCGTCCACCAGCATGGGTATCCTTACAAGATCGGCGCCTATGAGCACCCCCAGCACCCCCGTCGAGTAGGCATAGGGTATCCGTTTGCTGCCTCGAACTTCCAGTACCAGGGCCAGACCCATTGCGATGAGAGATGGGATGAAGTAATAGGGGAATTCGGCGATGATGCCCATACCGGGCTCGAATCTGGTGAGGTAGTAAGATGTTACTGAAACCAGGAATACACCCAGAGAAAGCCTCAAGAGGCCCAATCTCTTACGGTAGATGAGGCTGCCTGAAACGATGATGGGTATGAGGGCACCCCCGAGATTGATGTTCAATAGTGCGTTACCTGAAACGATGATGGGGATATCTGTGAATATGCCGAACATGGAACCCACCAATATCATACCCACCTCGGGTTTTCCGAATCCCGTATCCTCCATGAAGTCACGCTTGTGCATATATGCGATGAAAAGCCCCGCCGAAAGCAGGGGAAGCATGAGAAAAAAGGTTGCGGCTCCCAATATCTCTACGGCATCCAAAAATATCTACCTTACCTGATGGTATCTAGAGAGAAGGATCCCATGGTGATGCCGCTCTTACTGTGCTGATATTTGACCCATTGTCTGGTTTGCACGTCTCCGAGACCCGCCACCCGCAGATAGGTCTGTAGCTGCTGGAACTTGAACTCCACGTCCCCATCCATCATATGACCGAGCATGGAGATGTCCTGCTCGCTGTGCATTCCCTTTTCGAGTATGTAGAGGGCCACCGCCTTGTCTTTCTTTCTACGCCCGGCAAAGGGTTGAAGTGACCTGAAGGTGGTGGTGGTGTCCAGGTATGCTATCAATGTGGAAACGGACTCGAAGGCCATCCGGTAGTATCTATGGGTGTTCTTTATCCTGGCACTGAATTCCTCCACGGCATTCGTTATCGACTCTAGATCCGATTGTTCATCTATGAATGTGATGTAATCCTTTCCCTTCTCGTGTTCGTCGATCTCACCCATGCTAGAGGAATAGGCGTCCACATAGTACACCAGTCCCCTGATCTCGTATTCATTATACGTGGGTAGGACGAATTTCATCTCCTGCCTCACCTCGTTGATGGTCTTGTCCGTGATCACCCATATGGCGGGCACGCCCTTTTCCAGGCCTTCGGCGATGAAGGAGTTGATCAGTACGCGTTTGCCCACATGTGGCGGTCCGTAAACTGATATGTTGGTGCCCAGAGGGAACCCGCCCAGCAGTAAGTCGTCCAGCCTCGATGTGCCGGTCTTTGCCTTCTCCTGTTCTATCTCGTGCAGTATCTCCTCTCTCCGCTCCTCAAGTTCCTCGTCTATCAACTCCTCTTCCCTTGCCCTCAGTTCTCTCTGTTTCTGCTCTATGTACCTCTCCTTGGCCTTCAACTCATGCTCCTTTCTGGATATCTCCTTTTCAAGGTCCTCCATGCGTCTGCTCCTCTCCTTTTCCGTGGCACCGCCGAACTCCTGTTTCAGTAGCTGCAGCTCCATTATCTCCTTCTTCATCACCTCTTCACGATGCTGGAGATCCGCTTCGTGTTTGTTGAGTTCCTCCTCCTTGTACCTCATCTTCTCCTTGAGCTGTTCCAGCTCTTCCTTCTTGAAGGTCAGTTCGTTCTGAAATTCCTGTATCTTGTGGGTCTTTTCCTTTATCTCCCGCTCGTATCTATCCACCTGATTCTCCCTAAGCTTCAGTTTCTCCACCAATTCAAGATGGTCCATGTCCTCGAATTCGCCGCTGGACTCCATGGCATTGAGCCTGCTTTTCAAACGCAGGTTTTCGTCCTCCAGAGCCGATAATTCTTCGCTACTTGCGAAGGTACCTATACCTGTATCGGTTCCTTCGGACAGTAATCGGGTCTTGTTCGTACTGAAATACCTTAGCAGTGCGATGCTCCCCTTTTTTAGCTCATCCGCCTCCCGCTCGAGTTCCTCCCTCTCATCCTTGAGGGCTTCCACGGCGACCTCGAGTGTGCCTATCTCCTCGCGCAATTCCACGTTCTCCCGGACCAGTTGTTGGGGGTCGAACTCCCCGGTGTCAAGCCCCTTGAGTCTATTCTCCAGCTCGCTCTTCAACTCCTCTATCTGGCGTAGCTTGGTATCCATCTCCCTTCTTGATTCCGCCAGATGTTCCTCCTTCTCGGCGATCACCTCTTCGAACTCCTCCCTTTCCTCCTCGAAACTCTCTTCACCTAACCAATCCGAGAAGGAATCGCTTTCACCGGTGAGCCATGATTTCAGGGCATCATAATCTTCCCCGGAAACGTCTTTGTCGGTGGCAGTTTTTCCCGGTTCCGTTGATTTTTTACTTTTCTCTACCACTTCTTTTTCCAGCAGACCTGTCAGGTCAACCCCGGTTCCTCCTGTCAGCCATTTGGCAAGTTCGTCCTCATCTTCTTCGGTGGGGATGCTCTCATTCTTTCCGGCAACGCCGTAGTCGGACATTTTTCTGGCTTCCTCTATTATCCCCTTCGCCCTTTTTTTGGTCAAGCCGTCGATTGTCGCAAGTCTTTCAACAGATACTTCTCCCAGGGTCTTCAGGTCGGTGACATCCATGTCCAAAATAAGATAAGCTAACTCTTCGTCCACCTCAGACACTTTCATGAGCTCATGGATCAGTTCCTTTATCTCGTCTTCTGACATGGTCTCCATTGAAGTTTCGTCCCTCCTGGATTCGTCGTCCACATAGCTGCTTTGAGAATTTCCTGCCATGGTGCACACTTACTCTCTCCCGAAAAGGAGATACTATTTTGCGCTACATGAGAACATGTCTTCGTTATAAATCTTTTTATTTTCAGATAGCGTATTATTAATCTCCTGTGCATATACTTTATAAACTCTGCCTAACCTCTATTTATAGGTTTGTGTGTTTTCGGAATTATCACCTCATAACCGGGGTGTCAGCAAAGTATAAATAGAAGTTCATACCAATATACAACAACAATATTACAACAAGACATTGTATAGTAGGTGAAGAAGGATGAAGAAGGAAGAAAGGGTACTGAAGGTCGCCGAAGCCATGTCCTCGGATGTGGGAAAGGGATTGGCAAGGATAGATCCCGCCGTAAAGGAGAAACTGGGGCTTCAAAGTGGTGATATAGTACTCATCGTCGGTGAAAAGGAAACCGCCGCAAAGGTATGGGCGGGTGCAGAGGAGGATAGGAACACCGGTCTGATACGCATAGACGGCCCCACCAGGAGGAATGCCGGTATCAAGATAGACGAGAAGGTGGCCGTCAAAAAGGTACAGGCGAAATCCGCCGAGAAGGTGACCTTCGCGCCCACGGAGCCCATCAGATTGATGGGTGGTGAGGAATACCTGCGGAAGGAGGTGTTGAAGTACAGACCCATCACCAAGGGCGACTCCATAGACCTGAACATAATGGGCAAGAGGATAGAGCTGGTGGTCAAGTCCTTCAGCCCCTCGGCCGATGCGGTGATCATCAAACCCGATACCGAGATAAGCATATCGGATAAACCCGTGAGCATGGAGGAACTTGCCATGGTGCCCAAGGTCTCCTACGAGGACATAGGAGGCCTGGACAAGGAGATAGAGCGGGTGAGGGAGATGGTGGAATTACCACTGCGGCACCCGGAGCTCTTTGACAAGGTGGGCATCGAGGCCCCAAAGGGTGTATTGCTCCACGGCCCACCGGGGACCGGTAAAACACTCATGGCCAAGGCCGTCGCCAGCGAGACCAACGCAAACTTCTACAATATAGGCGGACCCGAGATAATGTCCAAATATTACGGTGAAAGCGAGGAGAGACTCCGGGAGATATTCGAGGAGGCCGAGAAGAACCAACCGGCCATCATATTCATAGACGAGATAGACTCCATCGCACCGAAAAGGGACGAGGTGACCGGCGAGACCGAGAGGCGTATAGTCGCCCAGCTGCTCTCACTCATGGACGGCCTGAAGACCAGGGGCAAGGTGATAGTCATAGGTGCCACCAACAGGGCCCACGCACTGGATCCCGCCTTGAGACGCCCCGGACGGTTCGACCGTGAGATAGAGATAGGCATGCCCGACAGGGTGGGGCGAAGAGAGGTACTGGAGATACACACCCGTGGTATGCCCCTGGCGGACGATGTGGACCTGGAGGCCCTTGCCGGCCTTACCCACGGCTACGTGGGGGCGGACATGGAGGCCCTGGCCAAGGAGGCTGCCATGCTGGCACTACGTGAGATACTCCCCGATATAGACCTTGACCTGGACCAGATACCCCCTGAGTTGGTGGAAAAGCTGAAGGTAAAACGGGATCATTTCAACGTTGCACTCCGTGAGATGAACCCCTCAACCATGCGGGAGGTGATCATCGAAACTCCCGACGTAACGTGGGACGATGTGGGCGGCCTCGAGGATGTTATACAGGAGTTGAAGGAGGCCATCGAATGGCCGCTGATGTACAGTGACCTTTTCAAGCACATGGGCGCCGAGGTACCCAAGGGTATACTCCTCAGTGGTCCCCCCGGTACGGGAAAGACACTTCTGGCAAAGGCGGTGGCCAACGAGAGCGAGGCGAATTTCATCTCCGTAAAGGGTCCGGAATTCTTCTCCAAATGGGTGGGCGAGAGCGAAAAGGCTGTCCGGGAAACCTTCAGGAAGGCGAGGCAAGCGGCACCCACCATAGTCTTCTTCGACGAGATCGACGCCCTTGCACCCACAAGGGGTTCCGGTGCGGATTCACATTCCTCCGAAAGAGTCATCTCACAACTGCTCACCGAAATGGACGGGTTGGAATCACTGCATGACGTGGTGGTCATCGCCGCCACCAACAGGATGGACATCATCGACCGTGCCCTTCTGAGGCCGGGAAGATTTGACAGGAGGATAAACATCGGCCTCCCCGACCTGGAAACCCGCAGGAAGATCTTTCAGGTGCATGTCAGGAATAAACCCATGGCCCGGGATGTCGAACTTGAAAAACTGGCGAAGGAAACGGAAGGTATGAGCGGAGCCGATATCGCATCCGTGTGTAACGAAGCCGTGTTACTAGCCATAAGAGAGTTCGTGGCGGGCAACGGTGAGATGGACGACAAGGGGATCGAGGAAACCACGGTAAAGCAGAAACACTTTGCCGCCGCACTGAAAAAGGTCAAGCAGAAGATAGAGGAAAGCCCGAGGGATAAAGGCGGCCCCAAGGCATACCAGTGATAACCTACTACCTAAAAACATCGTCAAAGTATCTCGAGGATGCTCAGTATCCTGTGGGCAACAACGGCGATAAAGAAGACTATGCCCACGTATATCATGGAGTCCATTCTTAGCGCGGTTTCCGGTTTTGTGTAGGTGCTGGTCAGCTCTCTCGTGATCAGCAATCCTATAAGTAACAAAATACCGAAGAGCTCCACATCGTAGGGGCCCACCAGTGCAACACACAATCCGGTCCAGACAGTCATGGAGAGGGCGATCTTCTGGGTTATGTTCACTCTAACACCCTCAATGTGTATTTCACATGCTCATCCTCCTTTTCCAATGAAACTATCCGGACAGGCTTTTCCATGGATTCCGACAGTGCTGTCAGATAGGCGCTGCAAAGAGGGCATGCGGTTTTCTCGCATATCCCCGGGGAATCTTCCCTCAACCTATTGCAGTAGTCACCGTAGGTGCCGTGGGTTATACGCAGTCTTATGTTATCGTCCTCACGGATAACGCTGAAGGACCTGGCAAGTCCCAGTCCGTGGCTCAGCATGCCCATCATCTCCCGGGCACCTTCTATACCGGAAGTTTCCGTGCCCAGTCTTACGGCGGCTTCCGACGCCAAAGGCTTACCCGGTGGTTCGAGTGATACGCCCACCCTCCCGGCGTCTCCCGTCACCAATGTCATCTCGTCGTAGAGATCGGGCAAACCCCGGAATTCCTTACTGGCGGGTACGAACACCCTTGTCCTCCTCAGATTTCCTCCCGGGGGCACCAACACGCCATTGCCCCGGATGTTCAGGTCCGACACGAGGGAATGGAGAGGTGCCACCGAACATACGAGTTCCGAAATGGCCGTATCCTCTTCCACGGTTCTAAGGTTGACTATGAGGGCGGTGAACACGCCTATGAAGAGGGATGCCAGACCCGCATTTCGGTAAGGGGTGAACAGTAAGAGATAGATACCTGTGGATATGAACAAAACACCGATTATCTTGGATGAGTATTCTGGCCTTAACAAATCCGATGGCTTCATGGTTCTTTGCTCGAAAAGAGTTAACGATAATAAAAGTATCGCAAAGGTTTTAATGAAGGTATGGGGATGAATACCAAGTCATGCATGGTAAAAAAATCGCTGTAACCCTGATACTCCTGGTGATATCCTTCGCCATGATGCCACCCGGGGTAAGTGCGGGAGGGAACCACGAGAACTTCGATCACGCCGACACTGACATAAGTGCCCTTTTTTACATGCTGAACCAAACACAGGTGTTCATGAGATTATCCCTGGAGCATTCGCTCTCCGTGGATTACCAACACGATCTGGACCGGGAACCGCTGACCTGCGATCACAGCGATGAGGACATATCCGAATCCATAATCTACGCACGGGAATCCGAGAGGAGCGTGGCCGCAGCGGCATCCATACTCGAGGATATAGAGGATGTGTCCAGTGCCGAATACCTGGAGCAGCTTTACTTGCCCCACTACCGGATATCCCGGGACCTTATCATGTATTCGGAAACCCATGGCGGACTTATGCTCAACCTGAGCAGCACCATCGCCATATACAATTCGGTACGTTCCGGGGTGAGGGATGAGACGTATCTGTACGAAGGTTTGGGTGCACTTCAGAAGGCATCACTCAACCTTCACCGGATGAACACCTATCTGTCCCTTATAGACGACGGTGTGGAGGAGCTCGACACTTCGTTGTTCGACACATCCGCACTGGAGATGGAGATAGAAGATAACCATGTTTTACTCGCCTATTACCGCGAGGTAATAGACGAACTCCTCGTGCTCTTCCGGGAAATCCCTTCTCACCTGAGTTTTTTTACCCCTCCGTGGGCCTATCCAGGGGAGGTCATAACGGTATACGGACATTACATGGAAGGGGGAGGGTACGTTTCCGGTAAAACCGTGGAGGTAAGGATGGATGATACATACATTTTCAGTGGAGAAACGGATCAAGGGGGATATTACGAGATATTCATACCCGTACCCTGGGACGCCACCGGTTCCATCAGGTTGAACGCTTCCACACCGGAAAATGAAATATACGTTGAGGCCGTCGTGGAGATACGCAGGTATCCCACTAACATAGTGCTCGAGATACCCGGTTACCACTTCTACGACGAGGATATCCCGCTCTCGGGACGGTTTGAAACCGTCGCACCGGTGGACCTTTCCACCATCGAGCTGAGGGCACCCGGCAATATAACATTGATGACTGACGTGTTCGGCGATTTTCATCTGATCTACCACAGCGCCGAACTAGGTTGGGGAACCCATACCATAAATATCTCCTATGGGGGCAACATCAGCATGATGCCCTGCGAGGCATCCGTGGTATTCGAGGTAAGCATCCCAACACATATTACCCTGGATTGCGACCGTATAGGATTTTTTGATGATAGATCCCTACCCATAACATTTTTCGGGGAATTGACCAACATTTCATCCACGGACGGTATACCTTTTCAGTACATATCCATCCAGGGCGGCCCCCATATCGGTTCGTATACGGACTTGAACGGAACGTACAGCGTGAACACCACCGTGGACGAGATGGGCCTGTCCAAAGGATTATATGTTATGTACGCCAGATTCAACGGCACACGAATATACCGGGGATGCGTTTCCGATCTCCTGATGATATACCTCTATATTTTTGACAACGGTTCCTACGTGATAGTTTACTCACTGGATGACCTGACACCATGGATGGATGACCATGACCCCGGCAACGGCGATAATGATGACCCGTCGGTCCCGGGAAACGGCGATAATGATGACCATGATATATTCGGCCTGGTCAGGGAATATTTCTTCTTGCTGCTCGGTCTTCTGCTTTTGATGGCATTGATGTTGGTGCTCTACTTGAGCGGCAAGAAGGAAAGAGAAGAGTCGCACGCTTCAGTCAAAACCGAACCTGTAAAACCCATAAGGATGCTGCAGCAACGCGGCCTGCCTTCCGCCATATCGAAGGAAGATATTCCGGTCATATACGCTCGCACCCTGGATGTGCTCGATTCCAGGGGTATAATAAATATTACCAAGGGCAAAACACCCCGGGATATAGTCGGCGAGATAACTCAAGGCAACAACCTGAAAAAATATCTCGGTGAGTTTACCTCCATATTCGAGAAGGCCTTTTTCTCCGCCCACGAGGTCACAACCTCGGAGATCAGAGACTTCAACAGAGCATTAAAGATGATCGCCCGGGAGGTGAGGACATGGTGAAGATGAAGAGTATCACTTTATACATAATAATGGTGTCGATGATACTCTTTATGCTCTTCATCTCCATGGCGACACCCATGGTGACCAATTCGGCGGATTTCAGTATCTACAATCCGGGGTGGAACGGCTGCAGTAACCTCGCTCGCCGCACTTACGAATCCGGCAAGTTCATCCCCAACCTTCAACTGGAATCCGGGGATGATATCCAGGTGGTCCAACGCGGCCTGACAACTTACAGACAACCTCCCCGGGCATCCGCCCTGATCTTCCTGGGGCCGGAACGTGCCTTCACTTCCCATGAGATCGCCTTCGTACATAACTTTCTCGATAGGGGTGGTATGGTGCTTCTAGCCGACGATTTCGGCAGTGGAAACACCCTGCTCAGGGGTCTGAAGGGAACCTCTTCCGCCTTCCTTCAGTTTCCCCTGCTTGATTTATCCTTCGAGAAGAACCCTCACTTCGGCGTTGCTTACAACATACGGGGGCATGAGATAACCGGGAACACTACCCGTGTACTCCTGAACAAGCCCGCCGCCATATCCCCGGATGAAAACGCCACAGCCTTGATATATTCCTCAAGAGCTTCATGGTTGGACAGGAATTTTAACGGTCTTCGAGATGAGAACGAACCCACGGGAGAATTCCCGCTTCTCACAGTTGAAAAATACGGTAACGGCACACTGATACTCCTTTCGGACCCCAGTGTGTTGATAAACTCCATGCTGGGAAAGATGGACAATAACGCTCTGGCGGAAGACCTATTCGGGTATATATCACGGGAAAGGGAGAACGTTATCTTCAGCGAGAGTCACCGGGACTACAATTTGGTATACAACATAGTTTTCGATATGCGCTATCCCCCGAAAACACTTACCCTGGCCGCCGCCTTCATCGCCATCATCACCACCGTGTTCATCGTTGATCCCGGTTACAAGGAGAGGACCGCTCGGGTGATCAGGAAGTACATCTTCCGCGAGAAAATGAAAGGTCCCGAGGATCCCGTTACCAAATTATTAAATAATCATCCTCATTGGGATGAGCACAAACTGAAGATGATCCGTGACAGGTTCCCGGTGCATACCAAGCAAAGAGATGATCCATTTGAAAGGAATGAAGAATGATTACCACAAGGAATTTTCGGATATAAAAAAAGAGATAGGCAAGGTTGTTGTCGGATACGAAGAAGTGGTGGACGACTTTCTCATCTGCCTGATAACGGGCGGGCACCTTTTGATAGAAGGTGTCCCCGGTGTGGCCAAAACCACCATTATCAAGGTGTTCGCAAAGGTGATAGGTTTATCCTACGAGCGTATCCAGTTCACCCAGGATACCCTGCCCGCCGATGTACTGGGTCATTACTATTATGACATGAAGAACGGGACTTTTATACTGCGTAAAGGGCCCGTCTTCGCCCAGGTGCTCATGGCAGACGAGATCAACCGCGCACCTCCCAAGACCCAATCCGCCCTCATCGAGGCCATGCAGGAGAAGCAGGCCACCATAGAAGGTACCACCCATAAACTCCCGGAGCCGTTTTTTGTTATAGCGACGAAAAATCCCATAGAAACGGAAGGTGTTTATCCACTTCCCGAAGCCCAGCTCGACCGTTTCATGATCAAATCGGAAATGGGGTACCTGCTCCCGGAAATGGAAAGGGAAATGTTGAGATTCAAGAATCGAGGAGAACACGTAAACTCAGATATAACAGCCCAGGGTATCGGCCTCAAGTACAGTGGAATACACCGAAAAGTTCACATCTCAGAGAGTGTACTGGGGTACATACATGACATCATAATAGAGACCAGAAACGATGAACGCCTGGCTCTGGGGGCCAGCCCCCGGGCCGGGGAGCATCTTCTCTACGCATCCAAGGCAAGTGCGCTAATAAGGGGAAGGGACTTCGTGATACCCGATGATGTGAAGAGCGCTACTGGAAAGGTGATCCCCCACCGTTTGATACTGACGGTGGACGCGGAGCTGGAAGGTGTAAACAGCCGTACCATCGTAAGGGATATACTCGAGGAGAGGGTGGAGGCGCCCAAGGGACGCTTCAAGGATGCCTGAGTTCCACGTATATGTAATAGGGCATCAGTACCAGCAATGATAGGGCGATCAACATCAATGCCTGGGGGGCCATGTTGCCCGGGTCGAGTATGTATTCGCCGATACGGAAGAACAAGGTGAATATATAGAAGGTCAGGAGAACCATAATCGTGTAGACTATCGAACCGATGGTCGCCACGGGTTCCGGGACAACGACGCATGAAAGGGTAAGGCCCCAGTACGCAACAAGGGGTGTAACAAGGGTGATGATGAATATGATCAGCGGGAAAAGCTCGCCCATGCTGTGCGAACTGACAAAGTAGGGTACCAGGAGCGAAACCGCCCCGAGACCGACCAGCTGAATTCTCTTGTCCTCCATCCTTCGGCCCAGGGAGACCATGACCACGGGCAAGATGACCACAAGTGCCAAGGTTCCTTCACGCGAATGGTACAATACGGACAGTACAATCGCCGCTCCCAGGGCGTCTATCACAGCATCACGGCCCTTCATCTCCTGTCACGCTCCTTTTCCAGCAGTATCTTCAGCCCTTCCTTGCTCGGGTATAGTTCGAACACAGAGGCACCCGCCCGGTGGAGTTTCAACAGTACTCGTTCCAGGCGTTCGTAGTCGAGGTAAGCCCTTTCAAGGACCTCCACGTCCGGTTCCTCCACATCGTACCACGGGCTGAAGGGCACGATGACCCACACATCATTACCCAGGGCCTTCATCTTCTCCACGGTTTTTATGGTCAGACCCGTGTTTATCTCCAGGTCGGTTATCATGACCACCAGGGTCCTTTTACCACTTCCGGACCGGATCATCCTGACCGTGGTGACTATACCCGCAAGTTCCTGGGTGGTGGTCCCCGAGATGATCCCCCCTGCCTTCCTGGAAAATTCCTTCTCCGCCCGGGTGAGTTGGGCGGCGTCCACGTCTTCCGGATATCTCAGGGTGTTGTACCCGTTACTTTTTATCGGCGAAGGTAATTCCGCCATATTCTCGTATATCCGGTTGAATGTACTGTGCCGATGGTCGGGTTTCTGATGAAAGATAACACCCTTGTGGTCGAAGACGGTGAGGCCGATATCGTGTCCCGCTATCTCGAATTTCTTGAGTATCTCCAGGGCGACGAATATGGAGTGCTCCATCTTGTTAACGTCTCCGGACGATTTCCGCCTCATGGACGGGCCCGAGTCCAGGAGTATATGCACCTCCACCATGGCCATCTTCTCGTATACCTTGGTCATCAAAGTCCGAAATTTGGATGTGGACCTCCAGTGGATATCCTTTAGCTTATCACCGGGCTGGTATTCCCTTATCTCCTCCAGCTCACCCGTGGTGGTGGTGTATCTCCGGTAATCCTCTATCAGCTCTTCCACGTGACTTCTTTTTGCGTATGCCTTGGCCCGCCTGATGGCATCCTTTGAACTTTGAACCACCACCAGGGATGATGATCTGTGTTCCAGGGGTACCTTGTAAAGCTCCATGGGGTCGTAGACCCAGCCCTCTAGTCCGCCAACTTTGAGGTATCCCCGGCGTTTCGGCATCAGGCGCTGGTCCAGATCCACCGGTGTTGTGAGTTCCACATGGCCGTCGATATCGGTACCGACGCCCTCCTCGTGTACCGGCTCCAGCCGTAGCTTCAGGGTACGTTCCGAAGATATCTTCTGTCTCAGCCGGAAGCCCTCGTCCACGGACTTGATACCCGGTTCCAGCTCGTCAACCACCTTCAGGGTTTTTTCCGTTTGATATAGATAGAAACGCGAGTAGATGAACAGGGACAACAGGGCCGTGCCCGTGACGACCGAATAGGTTTCTTTCAGTAGAAATCCCAGTATCATCAGGTACACGGGTACCAGTATCAGGAGCTTGCCACGCTTGGATAGTTGCATATTTGACATGTCAACTCTCCTCAGTCACCGTTACCCATAGATGTAAGGTTCGATAGACCTCGCCCTCTACCCTGAGGAAAAACATCAAACGGTAGCTTCCCGGTTCGTCGATGGAGACGTTCACGTGCTGTTGCCACACCTGGAGATGTTCCAGGTTAACGTTCGTCGATAGGTATGTGTTATTGGCAAGGGATATATCGTGATCCTCCGGTATCTCTCCCCCGCTGGTCATGTTCAAAGGTTCGTTTCCCAGGCCGATGCAGAGTTCGTAATTTACCGTATTGTGTTCCCTGTTCACTATCCCCACCATGAGATGGGAACTCTGGTTTACCGTCAGGGACGTCATGTAATCGTCGGCCATACCACCGGGACCGAGTATGTAGAATTCGGTGAACCTCTCTCCCGTTCTGGGGGTGGTTATTATGTGGGCGGCGAGTGCCACCGAAGATATCAGCAGTATGACGGTGCCAACTGCCAGAAGTTTATCGATGGTATCGTATTCGCTCCAGTCGGGTTTATCTATCCTGAGGTTTATGTCGAACCGTTCTTCCACGGGTATCTCACGTCTGCGGAGGTATGCCAGACCGCAGAGTGCCAGGATAAGGGTGGATAGGGATATGAGTATGGGTGCCAATGATATTTCCCATATGTAGTTCAGCAGCAGTCCGGTGAGGGGTGTCAGAGCGATGCTCAGGCCGAAGGATAGTGCCAACCTCTCCACATGGTCCAGGGGCTCGTCTTCCGGGAAGAGTGCCGAGATAAGAGCGTAACCCGGGATGAAGAGTAAAAATGGCAGTCCGAGTACGGTCTGCAGGATGCTCCCCTGAGCCACCGCTACTACCAGTAGTAGAAGCAGGGTGAGCAGTACGATGACCAGAAGGTCCCAGGGTCTTTCATCGGTGTGTATCTCCAAACTAGTTGCACCTGCCTGATGTATCAAGGGGCGTATATAAAGAGTTTTTCGGAGCTCAAACCTCCAGAGGTTTCGACTGCTCGTACTCGAGTCCGTGTGTCAAAGCGGTCTCAGCCTTCTGGAGTTCACGGCTAAGGTACGCCATGTGGTCCATACGGGAGATCAGTTCTTCTCTCATGATGGTGTCGCATATGGCCTTTGCGGAATCTCCCCTTATCACCCTGGTGAGCTCTCCTGTTTCTACCCGTAACCGTCCTCCCTTGTTCACGTTCCTGTAGTGTTCGACCATGATCGCATCGTCCCTGAGAAAGATAACGAAAAAACCCTTGGGGTCGAGTGTTACCTTCCGTTCCTCTTCCGCATCTATCAGCTCGATCTCCTTCATCGCCTTATCTCCTCCATGAACAGGTTCCGTGCTCTTACCATGGACACCATCTTGTTCACGGCCGTATCCGGTGTAAGCATGCGAAGGCCGCAA
>JAFDTY010000087.1 GCA_019594055.1 Candidatus Haladaptatiplasma halalkaliphilum
AGAATCTGCGATCAGGGGCCTGAACTCTTCCATCATATCCAGAGCCAGTGCGGGTCTTCCGTATTTGGGTTGATGGTAAAAACCCATGTAAGGATCGAACCCTACAGACAGTAACGTAACAAAACACTCTTTGACCAGGATACCGTACAAATAGGACAGTACCGCATTTACTGGATCGCCCGGTGGACGTTTGTTTCTGTTCTCGAAGCCGAATTCTCCGTCGTTCTTCAACATACTGTCGAACCTTGAGAAATAGGCCTGTGCAGCGGCACCTTCTATACCCAGGAGGCTGCTCATCTCTTCCAGATCATCTATCTTCTTCAGCAGTTCAGCCATCCGTTCCAGTATCTCCCCGGGAACATCCGGGTCGTTCCTTTTAAGAAGTGTACGGCAGTTTTTTACCTTTCCGTACACGAAAGTCTTTGCCAGGGGCAAACTGGATCCTTTATCCGATGCCAGATTATACTGCAAAGCTCTCAGTTCTACGTTCTTGTGTGGCATCCCCATGGTGTATCCGTGAAACCAGCCTCCATAAGAGAAAAACAAAACAGGAACACAGTTCTGCATCAGTTCGATGAGTAAAGGTGTTGTAATATGCACGTTCCCGAATGCAGATAGCTGTGATACCTCTCTCAGAGGTATCGATTGTATCTTCTTGCCCTTTTCCCGGATCTCTAGTCTATCCCCCTTTTTATGAACTGAATATCCCTGTCCCTGAACGTACACAGGGACCTGATCATCGCGCCCGGGATACAGTCTTCTAATCTCCTTGGATCTGCCCTTAAGCACATTGATCTCATCGGGTAAGCATATGCCCACAAGGGAACATCTTGGACACTTCGGGCTGCCCTCCAGAGGGGGTGGTATCACCCCTCTATCCGCAGCGATCCTTAGGTCGTTTATCAGTTCCAGGGTCCTGGCTACAAGGTCATGGTCCAGTGCGATTTCCACCCTTTTCTTCGACCGTACAAAGTATATGATGCCACGGTCACACTGAAAACCGTTATCCCTGAGTATCAATCCCTGGGCACATAGCTGCACCCTTTCGGGTTCGTAAGCACCTTCTGGTATGTCCGGTGCGAACCCCCTTTTGTAGTCCACGGGTGTTACCATGCCATCCTGTCCTTCCAGATAATCTATACGGGCGGTAACACCGACGTTTTCGCTAGATACGTACACCGACTTGGCGTGAAATTCTTCGAAATCCTCCTGGGGGACGGTCCCCTCTTTCCTATCTACCCTTCGGTGTTGATATCTTCCGTCCACCGTATCTGCACTGTCTTCGAACTCCCCTTGTATCCACTCGATATAGCACAATCTCGGACAGTATGCGAACTCGTTTAGCATTCGTGCGGGTATCAACGGCTGCGAACTTTCTTTCATGTGTAATAACCCCTTTTTTGGTCTTGAGCCAGTTCAGTCTGTTTCTCACTTCATCCTTTCTGACCCTATTCATCCGTCTGGTTCGGATGATCCCCGGACCGGTACGGGAAGGCGTGTGTCCCAGAGATAGGAAGGGTAATTTTTGCCTACTCCGAATCTACCACGAATAAACCCAGGCCAAAGTGGCTGGCATGACCGAGGCACATCGGGCCCATTATAGGCTCATCGAAGGTTATACGGAATCCGTAAGGGTTGCCCACGGATGGTTTTTTTCCTCCACGCCGGTACCTTTTAAATTCGATCCACCGTCTTTTTACGCCACCACGACTGTATGATGGTAGAGGTTCTATACTTACTGGCTTTGGTAATCCTCTTCTCTCTATCGACAGTAGAAGCTGGGCTATGACTCCGTCTTTCTGCATATAATTTTTATCTGGAGTAACTCCGTATTCAAGCAACAGATGTGCATCGGTAGGGAATCGCCCCAGATCTTTGGGGACGACGATCTCGACTGGTAACGGTTCGGTCTTCCAGCTTCCGCTCCTTGTCTTCTTTGGGTGTCTCGTTAATAGATAAGGTGTACCGGACACCCACGTCTTCGAACATCCGAGGATTTCGCAGGGATATGGCCAATCTTCTCCATTTTCTACCATGCCCAGAAGTAATGTAGATATGTCTCGACGGTTCTTGAAACCATAGAGCTTACTCAATCTGCTAAGCGCTTTTACATGGTTCTCATCGAATCCCATTTCCGCATATATTGTCAGGTGGTCTATCTTTCCGTCTCCATCTTCATCACTTACAATATAATGTGCATGTTGGTGACCTGAGGACAGGGAATTTCCGTCTTCATCCTTGCCAGAGAACAAAGGTATTCCCTCTTCGTTTACTATGCTCATACATGCGGCCCGGGCCAAAGAGGTTAACTCAATTGCTTCGGTGATAGGCGGTAGGGCCGGACTGTCGAGTACATAACGGGCGATGGTTGGAACTGGACCCCGGATCACTTTTCCAACACTTTTGAAATACGGTTCGAAACAATCTTTTGGTCGTGAATATTCTAACCACATCGCTCCAGGAGGGTCTATCTTGTTCAACTCATCTCTCAAAATAGAAGTCCTTACGAGTAAGGGGTGTCCTTCGTCCAAAGGTTCATCCATAGGGATGTTATCTTTGGATGGAACCATGATCTTGCACACTGACGTATCCTCCTTGAGCATCGAGGCATCATCAAGTGGATCACAATTTGTTACAACCTGTCCATGTTCATCGACGAGAGCGCCGTCGATTATCTCTATACCGTTTTCTTCGAACACTTCTGCCCTGCACCATGCTTCGGAACGCCCGAAGTACGGCAGGTTCTGCGCTAGTTCACGTAGAATTTTTTTCTGTTTTTCTGTGAGATCAACATCGGGCCAGAATATTTTGACCTGCTCGTCTTTTGGTACTACAACAAAAGTATCGAATATCAGGGTTTTGGCAGCGTGCCTTTTATCATTCCAATCTTTTGACCAAGGCATATAATGCCTAGTGTGTCCCGTACTCGCTTTAGGCAAAAAGTAATGTGGTGGATCAGACAATTTTAAGAGTAATCCTCTAACATCCTCTTCCGGTATATTATATGCTGTTCGTTTCCATGAAGAAACGAGAGCCCTGAGAAGTCTCCAACTTGATGGAGGCCATTCAGGGACCCCTTCATTGACGTGCTTGCCCCATGGGGTAGCGTGATAACGTCCGGCAGTGAATGTTATCGAGATTCCTATCATATTCTTACCCTTCGAACTCAAGTCTAGTCACTGGAGGGTCTGCAAACAAACCCTTGTCAGCACAGGCTTTGATTAAATCCGGTATACATTCTTCGAGCTGTTCCAGAGACGAGATCTCGAAACCATCAGGGCTGGTAACCGTCAGACCATCTGTCTTAAAATCACACGCGGTTCTCAATCTGAGCCCCTCATTCAGGAATTTCTGTATCTTGAAAAGGCACAGTGAAATGATCAGATCAGTAGCTTCTTCTGACAGTCCCATACCTCTGAGGCCTGCAAGATCTATGTTGAAGTAAGCTTTGATTTCTTCGGCGGTGTATTCTATACGTGGAAATGGAACGTGCCCCTCTCCTTCTTTGGCACCGGGTTCCACTCTGCTGAACTTGACTCCGCCGCTTTGTGCTTGGTTAACACCCTTTGCTTCTATGAAAGCAGATAGCATACGTGGTACTCTCAGGCGGCCCGCGATCTCTTCTAAAAACACACCGTGTATCAAGCAGTTCGGATCGTACTTGAATAGGGCGCTATACAATTTTTTGAAATCAACCGGTTTTTTCTCGTCGTATCCAATTTCATCGGTTAGTCTCTTGCCAAAATCTCCTTTCTGTTTTTTCCCGGTGATGTATTCCGAATTAATACGATGTGCTTCCAATATGGAGTTTGTGTAGCTATCATCGTCACCTAGGGCCACATGGACATACGGTAGGCCCTGCAGTACTTCTATTAAGTCTTCTTCGGCATCATCCCAGCAGACATTCTCCATATGGTTCGCCATGGATTGTGCGGATTCCACCAGTAGCATCGATGTACCATTGGGCGCAGTGTATTCTGCCGGTCCGAGATCCGAGAAACCGGTGGGTTGAAACCTGTCTCCCTGTACCGGTTCCAGTTTCGCTTCCATCAACAATCTTGGGTTTTCATTCAGTTTTTCATACATATATATCATCTCCTTTTTTTTGTTCTTTTATAACTTTTCTTGAAATGGTATCTAACTCCCAAATGGGGAACAGCAACGAGGCCGTTAACCGTTCCCTTTGGTCATGGGGAACATTAAACCCTTCTGCACGAGTCGCCTTGGTGTTTAGTCCCGAAACATTCAATCTTCGGTTTGCGGTATCAAACGCTTCCTTGAATCGGGAGGCATTGATTAAACGTAGTACACTAGGCTCTGGCTTGACCATCACACCACTATCACTATCGCGAGTAATCTTCCAATTTCCATCATCGGAATGGACTATCTGTCCGGGTATGAATAGTAACTTCAATAGTGCATATGAGTTGGGAACATCCATCTCGTATTCTGTGGTGAAATCAGGCCCGTGTTCCTTTCGGTCGTATTTGTACCACTGTATGGTGGACAAACCCCAAAACATATCCCTCAACTTCGATTCGTCTATGCTACCTGATAAAAATAAGGCTACATCATTCAGGTTCGCACGTATACTTCCGTCTATGGGTGGATATTTTGTGTCTTTTCTGTTTCCTTCTAACAACCTTCTTTCCAACAACCCAGTAAGGCTCTTCGAAATATTTACACCTGAGGAGACTGGAGCCTTTTTACCGTCCAACCATCGTTTGAAATATTTTTTCTTATCATTCCACTCTACAGGTTCCATATGAACCCTGATCGGGCCGACCTTTTCATCATATACGGAAGCCAAGGAACACGCCAAACGATATTCAGGTGAGTTATCGTTACAAGCGGATAACCACTTTGGTGACATGTGGAAAAGAGGGCGAACTGGTCGGTTTTGTCCACTGGAGGCGAACTCCCTTTCCGCTTTACCCAAACTTCTCAAGACCGTCTGTATTCTGCGTACACCTCCATATTTGCAGTAATCGAACACAGCATTATCGATATTTCTGAGGTTCTTTCCGTAAATAGCTGCAGTGTTTTTTTCCTTACAGCTACGTCGTAGGCTGTCTAACCACAGGTCTATTTCATCCAATAAACGGATATGTTCTCTTGGTGTTTTAGGGACGATGACTCTACCTAGGTTAGCACCAGTGTGATAATTATCACCACCGACTCTACCTTTGATTATCCCGAACCTTTGGAACTGTGTAATACCTCGGTCGATTCCAAGGGATGCTACTGCTCTGGCGAAGTCGATTCCGTCATATGCCATACTTCTCGAAACATCTGCCCGCCCTTCTCGTAGTACTGCTTTTAAGGAATTAAGCCCCACGGGTTCATCCCAAAGAGGTAACCAAATCTCACGGTTTTTACTCTCAGATAGAAGCAATGACTCACTTCCTGCGGGAGATAGCCTACAGGTGAACGGAAATGAACCCTTCGAAGGACTGATTGAGCCGTAGTATCGGCTCAAAGAGCCCGCTAAAAGTGTGATACCTTCTATGGCAAATATAAGGTCCCAGGGGTTTCTAATAGAACCCGCTTCGAAGCCTTCGAAACCGTTCGGTCCTCCTACTCCTCCGGGGTAATATAGTCCTGGTGAATCTTTTTTTATTGAAGTACAGCCTTTTCCCGATGCATAAAGCGCGTCCGATAAACCCTCCTTGATGTCAAACTTTCTGTAATCCTTGCTCAATTTCTTCTTTTGATCATCAAATTCGGGGAGGCAGATCCAAAGAGACTGCATGAAGTTAGTTCCAAAATGTAACATGCCATCATTGCCCCCTGACCCCAGAAGAGTGTTCATAAATATTTTATCATGTTTTCCATCATGTTTGATCTGCATGGCAGTATCCATGAAGTCAACCATGGGTTCAGACAGATTTGAGCGCAACCTTTTTAGAAAATCTACCTTACATATCTCTCCCTTTGTACTTTTCGTGTCGATGCTGTCCTTTGTTATACCCATGTTCTCAATCATATCAAGCACAGTCGTGATAGAACGTCGATATTCCTCCAA
This sequence comes from Candidatus Haladaptatiplasma halalkaliphilum, assembly GCA_019594055.1. Taxonomy (GTDB): domain Archaea; phylum Thermoplasmatota; class Thermoplasmata; order Halarchaeoplasmatales; family Halarchaeoplasmataceae; genus Haladaptatiplasma; species Haladaptatiplasma halalkaliphilum. The sequence continues at coordinate 6,026 of JAFDTY010000087.1, forward strand.
TCGATCGGATTCTGTTGCTAGATAACTTTCTATGATATCCGTCCCCGACGGCGGTTTTTTGTACTGTTCTACACGTTGAACAGATCTATCCACATTGAAAAACTCGCTTCCACTCCATGGGATGACCAGAGGGAGGGGAACATAATCATGCATCAAAAAATTGGTAAGACCGTTGTTATCTACTTTCCCTGTCTGTATATTCAAATGCCCACTATTCCAGTAAGCGGTTACATCCTTGTCGAGCTGTTCTGAAATTATTTTGAAGACACCGAGGGACTTAAGATAATCCAGTAAAGTCTCAGTGGTGCACCCGTTCATCTTTATCGTAACAATACCACTCATCTTTGACATCCTATACACCTCCTCCTGAAGAGGCCTCCCAGTCCGCTGTTCTGAGGATCCCTTCCAGATAGCCCAAGAGGAAAGGACCGTGTTCATCCCTTAGTCTTATCATACGTTCGGTCCAGGGTATCTGTTTTACCGAACCCATCTCCATGGGTGTTAGATCGATTTTCGTAGCAGGGATATTTATCCCTCCTGGCAGTTCTATCGTCGGTAACTCGTCTCCTTCCCATATCCCCCTTGCAAATCTAGTCCCTTCCTTGAAATCTCCGATTTCCCAAGGCAAGTCTTCTTGCGGTAAAGATCTGATGGAAAGTCTGACTTTTCCGTGATGAGCACCTGCAAGATACACAATCAGATCGATATCATCTCCTACCAACGCAGGGTTTTGTAACATTACAAGTGCAGATGCCAGTTCATGTCTGAAGTATTTACGCTCATACCTCAAAGTACCTCCAGAACCGCTCTTTGACCATATTTCCTGTATAGAAGGACATCCATCTATACTCGTGATTGCCTTTTGGAATACCGGATGTGCCTTACCCGTATCGTGGAACCATGCGGCCTTTGTGAGCGCTTCTTTTAACTCTGAACCAATGGGAAGGTCCCGGGTCTTATCGCCTAAAGATGAAATAACTGCCTCCGTGTGCTCCCCCAGGGTCTGCCATCTTCTGGCAGTGACGTACTTATCGTCACCGGTGGCCTCC
>JAFDTY010000049.1 GCA_019594055.1 Candidatus Haladaptatiplasma halalkaliphilum
CATAAGAGGATATATGAATGTGGGGACTGTGGTAGTGAAATAGATAGAGATGAAAACTCTTCCATAAACATAATGTCACGCTACCTATCCCAGAATGGCTTGTGGACAGCCTATCAACGTTTTGTTGATAATCTACGACAAACAGGCATTGCCATACAAGAACAGGCATTGTACTCGTAGGAAGCACCGTCACTTGGGGCGGTGTAGTTCACCGAGCTAAAATGGAGGGACGAAAGGAGTTTGGAGGGTGTGGAGATATTCTACGTTCACAGGGGTGCCCCGGGGGATTTCAAGGTGCTAAAAGGTGAGGATATCATCGATCTCGGAAGGTCGTTCATAACCCATACCGGAGGCGAGATACCATATCACCGGGTGTTCCGCATAACCAGATCGGGCAAGGAGATACTGTCCAGGGGCAGGACCTGATTCACAGGCAATCCAGCAACTCGTCCATCTTGTTCTTAAGACTCGTATTGATCAAGGCGTTGGTAACGTCACCCCTTGTCTTCTCCACAAGGTCTCTTGCGATATCCTGCTTGTGTTTCACCGGTAGAACGGCATTGGGATAGTCGAAGATCATGAGCATGTCCTTTATCTGCTCCATTATCAGCAGCAATTTACGTGCTTCGTTCAACTTCCCATCGGCGAGCTTGTCCAGGACCATACGCCTCAACTCCCCCACCACATCCCCCAAGCCGAGTACGTACGAACCGGATGTGATATCCAATTCCTTGGGGCTCATTATGCTGTTACCACTCTTTATGGCCCATAATATATGCGCCTCGGCTATCTCCTGAAAGCCGTTCCTGAGCAACCCCGAGTAATAGAGCTCGGGATAGTCCTCAACGATACTCTTCACCTTGGATATCTCCTGGAACGCCTCGTTGAACAATTCCCGGGGCTCCTCGTCATTGTGTATGGACTGGATTATCTGCCTGGAGAGCCGCTCTATGGTTCGCGATGACTTCATCACCAGCTCTCTCACGGTGTCCTTGTCATCTAGTTTGCTATCTATTTCCGATATTATCTCCCTTAGTCTGCTTATCTCCGTCATACGGGATCACCTCTGAGTGTTTTCATCCGCAAAACCTTGTTCCTGATCACCTCGGGCTTGCCTATGTCGTGTCGCATGTGGATCTTTTCGCCTTTTATATGTGACAGGGCCCTTTCACTCACCCTTTCGGCTTCTTCTATATCACTGGCAAATCCCACAACTGCAAGGGATCTCGAGGTTGTTGTATATATGGCCCCGTTCCTGGCATCCACGGATGCGTAGAACAGCTCGGCCCCCACGCCTTCTATGGATGTCTCATCCACCATGAGCTGACTGCCGGGGATGGACTGGAAACCGTAACCTTCGGGTACTATGTACTTGCATACCGATGCCTTGGGTTCGAAGGTCACCTTCAGATCGGATATGTCTCCCTTCGCCATGCCCATGCACAGCCCGGCATAGTCCGTTTTTAACAGTGGAAGGATATTCATGGCCTCGGGATCCCCCCAGCGGCAGTTGAATTCTATCACCTTCGGCCCTCTGGCGGTCAACATGAACTGACCGTAGATGACCCCTTTGTAAGCCCTTCCTTCCTCCCTCATGGCCTCAAGGGTGGCCCTTATGATCCCGACGCTTTCGTCGTATGTCTTGCGGTCTACGAAGGGAAGCAGACCGTCGGCCATGGAGTATGAGCCCATCCCACCGGTGTTCGGCCCCAGGTCACCCTCGTAAAGTCTCTTGTGGTCCTGTACAAGAGGTGCCGGCACCACGATCTCCCCGTCGGTGAAGGCCTGGAGGGTGAACTCCTCGCCTTCCAGCTTTTCTTCAAGCACTACCCTCGGGGTACCACCGATGTTTTCGTTCAGCACAGTTCTGCTGTAGTCGAAAAGTTCCGTCCTGTTCTCCATGTGGTCACCCATGACCTTCACCCCCTTTCCTCCCGTTAGCCCCACGGGTTTGACCACCAGGTCACCCTTGTAATGGGCGATAAAATCTTCCAGTTCCTCTATATCGTCGAACACCTGGTACTCCACTCTCCCCGGGAGTTCGTGTTCGGCCATAAGGTCACGCATGAATTCCTTGGAAGTTTCTATCTCCGCAGCCCTTCTTCCGGGACTGGCGCATGGTATCCCTCTCCTTTCCAATTCGTCCGATATACCCATGCCCAGTGGCGCCTCCGGTCCCACGACCCCCAGCTCCACTTCCATCTCGACGGCCCAGTCTGCGATGGCATCTATGTTGGTGTCCTTCTCCAGGAGAACTTGCTTTGCCAATCCGGCGATACCGGGATTGTTGTTGCCCATGGTGGCGTATACCTCGGCGCCACTACGGTCAAGTGCCTTTACCATGGCGTGCTCCCTTGCACCGCCTCCTACTGTTAGGATCTTCATGATATCAGGGGATTATAAGCAGGGGTGATATAAGAGTTATCTGCTGTTACGGGGCGGATCGATCAAATAATCCTCTTTTCTCTTGCCGAGAACTATCACATCCTTGTGCAGGCTTACTATTTCCTTCGCGTCCACCATCATATCCAGTACCTTCACCTCCACGGGTGATATGATGGTCCCGTCGTCCAGCACACCCGGCGGGATGGACAGGCTCATGTCGTCGTAGGGCATGACCGGGATTATGTAGGAGTCCGTACATTCCCTGTGTTCGGTCCTTGTTATCACCCGTGCCTCCACCCGCACGTATTCGAGGTTTCCCTCGGCGTTCATCTCCGCCTCCCTGACCACACCCATATCCTTGCCAGCGGAATCCTTGACCTTCGCACCCACCAGCTCCTCTACAGGGCTTATCCACAACCTTATCGCCTGGGAGGTGATACTTTCCACGTACTTTAGGTTAACCCTGACGGTACCCCCGAAGAACCCTTTGTGGACTATAAGGTGAGTGGGATTGAGAGTGGATCTGTTCATCTCCAGATCGGTCACGTGCCCGAAGGGTTCGCCGTTGGCACCGTAGACTTTGGTCCCCTTCAATCTTCTGAAGGTGGTTCTGCCGCTTCCCGGCTCGTTCTTTACCATTTAACACCACCATCTTCAAAACGGTATTCGTGGTATATTTACTTATCCTTCGCCCTTGGTCCATATCCTCACGAACCTGTCCACCAGACTGTCCAGGAATGTTTGCCGGTACTGTATCAGAAGGTCCGCTATCTTATCTTCATCCACCACGAAGTACCCCTTTTCCCTCTTGTCCACCATGCCGTCCTTTATCAGCCTCTTCATGTGATACGATATGGTGGAAGGCGCCACATCCAATACTTCGGTTATCTCCTTGTGTGACGAGTCGGGATACTCCATCAGGAACAGTATTATGGTTCTGGGAAGTTCTTTGCGCAGGACTGCCAGCCTGTCCTTGTCACTCCTGTCTATCTCTCCCTTCGCATAATACCGCATGTACTTCCCTTCCTTACGTACGGTGATCAGCTTCTTCTTCTCGAGTACCCTGAGATGGTAACGGATGGTACCCAGGGGTATACCGGCTATCCTGTCTATCTCCCGCAGGTGGATTCCTGGATTGTCCTTGATGGTTTCAAATGTTAGCTTACGTGCCTCGAGTTCAAGGGTTTTCTCGGCCACCATGTATCACTCCCGGAGTCCGGAGAGTATCAGAAGTACCACTACACCCAGATCGAAAAGAAAGTGATAGTGCCCTTGGCCGATGAACTCCAGTGACTCGACGTATATACCTGCCAGCAGCAGGGCGGCCTTGACCACGAAAATAAGCATGGCTACGGTGAGTAAAAGTAATCTCCTTGTCCTGACCCGCAGGTATGCCAGGGCGAATATCATGGACCCTGACAGTGCCAGCACGAGTAGAACTCCCAGCATAAGCGAATCCGCTGCCCATGTCATGTTGCTCGAATGGAGATATACGGCAAGTGATAAAAAAGTTGTCTATGTAAACTTGAGCCATCTTTATAGGCGTTTTTGAGGGTCGGTCGAAATACGGCGGTGCTTTCCATCTGCAAGTTTAGCGGACACCAAAGAATGTTGTCACATTCTTCTTGTCCTCTAAAGCAAGTTTAGCGGACTTAACCAAAAATCCTAACGGATTTTTCGTAGTCCGTCAATTATGAAAGATAATGTGACGGACTTTGTCAGAAATTTAACGTTTCTAACAGTCCTCTAATCATCAAAGATGATATAGCGGACGCGACGGGATTCGAACCCGTGATATCTGGCTTAGAAGGCCAGCGCCATATCCTGTCTAGGCCACGCGCCCTTATGGTTCCACGTAAACCACACAAAGTACGGAAAGATATAAATCTTCACCCGAGTCGAGTGCACTCGGTGAAGGCGTATCTAATCCATATCTTCTTCGTAGGCCGACTCATCCTCTGGGTCGTCATGTTCAAGGGGGAGCTCATCATTCTCGACTATCTCGGATTCCTGCTTCTCCCCGATAACCTTGGTCATGGTGAGCAGCTCGTCACCCTTTTTGAGCCGCATAACCCTTACACCCATGGTGTTCCTGCTTTGCAGGGATATCTCGTCAGCACTTGTCCGTATAACCATACCGTTCTTGCTCATCATGATGATCTCGTCGTCGTCTTCCACCACCCGGGCACAGACCACTTTGCCGTTTCTTTCATTGGTCTTTATGGTGATAACCCCTTTAGCACCACGATGTGTCTTCCGGTATCGACTGACTTCCGTTCTTTTTCCATAACCTCTCTCCGTCAGGCTGAGCAATACATCGCTGTCGTCCACGAGTGTCATGCTGACCACCTCGTCGCCCTTTCCCAGGGTGGCGCCTTTGACACCCATGGTGTACCTTCCGGTGGCTCTTACCTCGCTTTCGTCGAACCTTATCGCCTGACCCTTTCTGGTGGCCAACAGAACCTCGCTCTCTCCGTCGGATAGTTTGGTATCCACCAGTTCATCGTCGTCCCTCAGAAGGATGGCCCATATGCCTGTCACCCGGGGATGGCTGTAGGCCGCCAGGGGTGTTTTCTTTATCTTACCTTTCTTGGTCGAGAAAAGCAGGTACTTGTCCTCCGAGAATTCCGATACCGGTATGAGGTCCTCAACCTTTTCATCCGCTTCCAATCTGGGCAGCAAGTTGACGATGGGCCGGCCCTTGGACCTGCGGCTGCCCTTGGGCAGCATGTAGGCCTTGAGCCAGTACACCCTACCTTTGTTGGTGAAGAACAGCAGATAGTTGTGAGAATTGGTGACGAACAGGTCCACCACATGGTCCTCGTCCTTGGTGTCCATGCCTATCAATCCTACACCGCCTCTACGCTGCTGACGGTAGGTGTCCGTTGGCAGTCGTTTTATGTATCCGTCCTGGGTAAGGGTGATCACGTAATCCTCCACGGGTATAAGATCCTCGTTCTCCACCTGAACGGCGTCCTTGTCTATTTCCGTTCGCCTCTCGTCGCCGTACTTGGAAGCCAGGTAGTTCAACTCTTCCTTTATTATCTCCAATACCCTATCCTGGTCCGCCAGTATCTCCCTGTATTCCCGTATCTTCTTCTCCAGGTCCTCGTACTCCTGCTGTAGCTTGCTGCGTTCCAACCCCGTGAGCCGCCTGAGCTGCATGTCCAGTATTGCTTGCGCCTGTATATCACTCAGGAGGAACTGGGCACACAGTGTGGCCTTTGCATCATCGGTGCTTTCCGAACGGCGTATTATGCGTATCACTTCATCCAGGTTACTGAGGGCCACCAGAAGTCCGTCCAATATATGGGCCCTTTCCTCAGCCTTTTTGAGGTCGTACTCCGTCCTCTTGGTCACCATGTTGATGCGATGATCGATATAATGTTGGATGGTCTCTTTGAGGGTGAGTACGGTGGGTTCCTTGTCCACAAGAGCCAGGTTTATCACCCCGAAGGTGACCTCCATCTGGGTGTGTTTGAACAATTTATTGAGTACTACGTCCGGGATCACCCCTCTCTTGAGCTCGATGACTATCCTTATACCGTCCCTGTCCGATTCGTCCCGCAGGTCGGATATCTCGTCTAGCACATCGTTCTTGACCAGGTTTGCGATATTCTCCACGAGATTGGATTTGTTCACCTGATAGGGGATCTCGTGGACTATTATGCGGGCCTTGGTCCCCTTACGTTCCTCCTCTATACTCGCCTTCGCACGTATGGTAAGCTTTCCCCTGCCCGTTTTGTAGGCCTGATACACGCCCTCGTAACCGTATATTATACCACCCGTGGGGAAATCGGGGGCGGGCATGTATTCCATGATATCCAGGAGTTCTATGGTTGGGTCGTCTATCTGGGCGATGATGGCATTAACGAGTTCGTTGAGGTTATGGGGTGGTATGTTGGTGGACATGCCCACGGCGATACCGCTTGCCCCGTTGAGGAGCAGATTGGGGAGTTTTGAGGGAAGGAGAGTTGGCTCCTGCAGTGAACCGTCGTAATTGTCCCTGAAAACCACAGTATCCTTGACTATATCTTCCAGCATCTCCTCGGCTATGGGGTTCAGCCTGGCTTCCGTGTAACGCATGGCGGCGGGAGAGTCTCCGTCGATGGAGCCGAAGTTTCCCTGGCCGTCGATGAGCGGGTATCGCAGTGAAAAATTCTGGGCCATACGAACGAGGGTATCGTAAACCGCCTGGTCACCGTGGGGATGGTACTTACCCAGCACATCTCCCACCACCCTTGCGGATTTCTTGTGGGGTTTGGAGGATGACAAACCCTCCTGGTACATGGAGTAAAGTATCCTGCGGTGTACAGGCTTCAGACCGTCCCTCACGTCGGGAAGTGCACGGCCCACGATAACGCTCATGGCGTAGTTGATGTAGGACTTCTTCATCTCGTCCTCGATGTGCTTTTCCAAAACCTTATCAGATATCTCAACCTCTGTCATAATAAAACCTCATCATATGTCTATATCGTCCGCCTGGGCGGCGTTCTCCTCGATGAAATCCCTTCTGGGCTCTACCTCCTTGCCCATGAGGATATCGAATAGCCGGTCCGCCTCCAGGGCGTCCTGGATGGTTACTCTGGCCAGGAATCGGTTCTCCGGGTTCATCGTGGTCTCCCACAATTCCGAGGGGTTCATCTCCCCCAGGCCTTTGTAACGCTGTATGTTCACGCCCCTTCCACCCCATTCTTCCAGTATCTCCCGCTTCTCCCTCTCGTTGTAAACGTACTGTTCCCTCTTGCCCCTTTTGAGCTTGTAGAGAGGCGGCTGGGCCATGTAGAGGTATCCCATGTCGATGAGTTCCCTCATGTACCTGTAGAAGAAGGTGAATAGAAGCGTTCGTATATGGGCGCCGTCAACGTCGGCATCGGTCATGATTATTATCTTGTGGTATCTGGTCTCCTCGGGCTTGAACTCTTCGTCGAAACCCGTCCCCAGGGCGGAGATCATGGAACGTATCTCCTTGTTATCCAGCATCTTGTCGATACGGGCCTTCTCCACATTTATTATCTTGCCCCTGAGGGGGAGTATCGCCTGGAAATTCCTGTCCCGTCCCTGCTTGGCGGAGCCCCCTGCCGAGTCGCCCTCGACGATGTATAGCTCGGATACCTTGGGATCCGGGTTGGAGCAGTCCGCGAGTTTGCCCGGAAGGTCCATACTTCCCAGTATACCCTTTCTCCTGGTAAGTTCTTTCGCCTTCCTGGCTGCCGTACGTGCCTTGGCGGCCATCAGGGCCTTGTCCATTATCCTCTCGGCATCCCTGGGATTTTCCTCAAGGTACATCATCAGCTTTTCGCTAAGTATGGATTGAACTACGCCCCTTATCTCGCTGTTACCCAGCTTCATCTTGGTCTGCCCCTCGAACTGGGGCTCGGGGAGTTTGATGTTCACTATGGCTGTCAGGCCTTCCCTGAAATCGTCTCCCGTGAGGTCCATGTCGTTGCCGTTGCCGTAGCCGTTGTCGTCCGCGTATTTCTTCAGCGTGTTGGTCAGGCCGGCCCGGAAGCCCGTGAGATGGGTACCACCCTCAACGGTGTGTATGTTGTTGGCAAAGGGGTAAACGTTGTTCATGGAATAGGAATGTGCCAGATACTGCATTGCCACCTCCACATGTACGCCGTTCATCCTGTCATTTATGTATATGACATGGGGATTAAGTGGCTCCTTCTCCCGGTTAAGGTACTTCACGAATTCGATGATACCCCCTTCGTAGTGAAACTCCTGGGATGCGCCGCTGGACTCGTCCTTTATGGTTATCCTAAGGTCCTTGTTGAGGAAGGCGAGTTCCCGCATTCGCTCCTTCAATCGACGGTAGTCGAATTCAAGGGTTTCGAAGATCTCATTGTCCGGCATGAAGGTGGTCTCGGTACCACTTCTGTCATCGCAATCACCCACCACCTCCAGTTCGGACATGACCTCTCCTCGTCGGTATTCCTGACGATATATCTTGCCGTTCCTTCTGACCTTAACCACCAGCCATTCCGAGAGGGCGTTGACCACGGACACGCCGACCCCGTGAAGACCCCCGGAGACCGTGTAGCTCTTCCTGTCGAACTTGCCACCGGCATGCAGCTTCGTCATCACTATCTCAACACCGGACCTTTGGTACTGTTGGTGTATACTGACGGGAATACCCCGCCCGTCGTCCCTGACTGTAACGCTGCCGTCCTGGTTCAGGGTGACATCTATACTGCTGCAATATCCCTCCATGGCCTCGTCTATACTGTTGTCCACCACTTCGTAGACCAGATGATGCAGACCGTTTTCGTCGGTGCTGCCGATGTACATGCTGGGCCGTTTACGTACGGCGCTGAGCCCCTCGAGTACTTTGATCTTGTCCGAGTCGTAAACACCCTTCTCGTCTGACACTGATTCGTCTTCCATTATAAACCACCGTTAAAGTAGTCGGTATATGCATCCCATACACACGGAACATTTAACCGTTTTTACGTGCACACAACAGTTACTCACACTATATTAATCTTTCCAACATGCTGGCTATAAAAAGAGCGCGTATGGACTTTCAGGGGTATATGCATACCATTATAATAACCTTCGGGCCTTCTTCAGGGCCTTGCGATCCATCTCCTTCTGACACAGGTGGTCGACCATGAGACCCAGGATGATGAGCGGGAAGGTGAACCATATAATGAGGAACATACCGGTGACATCGGCCGTCAGCAGTATGCCGCCGGCGATGCCCGCAAGAAGATACGGTAAGGTGGTCCAGGGAGTGTGTCTGAACTCGAACCTCATGGCCTCCGTTCCGCATTTACTGCAGTCGGGTCCACGGCTTTTTACCGTCATACATATGGGGCATACGTACCGCTGGGGCATCCATTGTACGATGTAACAGGGTATATATGGTCTTTTGGTATGTGAACATGCCTTCGGCACGCACGCGCCCTCGCAGCCGGTCCGAAAATTTAATAGAGCGGATAGGGAATCCACTTGGTCATGCCCATGTCAGGTACGGACGAGCTTTCAACCATTGAAAAGAAGTGGCTGGATAGATGGGAAAACACGGACATCTACCGCTTCCACAGGGATTCCGACGCACCGGTGTTCTCCATAGATACACCCCCGCCCACCGTATCCGGCAGGATGCACATCGGCCACGCCTATTCCTATGCCCAGATGGACATCATCGCCCGGTACAAGCGTATGAGGGGATACAACGTGTTCTATCCGTGGGGATTCGACGACAACGGTATAGCCACCGAGCTGCTGGTCAAGAACGAGACGGGGGTCGAGCCCAAGGATGTGGGCCGTGAAAGGTTCATCGAGCTGTGCCTGGAGGTGAGCAAGGATCTGGAGGAAGAGCTCGTGAGGAAGTGGAAGCGCATAGGCGTATTCCCGGATTACAGCATCTTTTACCGTACCATAGACGAGAGCAGCAGACGCGCCTCCCAGAGGTCCTTCATCGAACTCTACCGCATGGGCAGGGAATACAGAAAAAAAGCCCCCACCCTGTGGTGCCCCCACTGCGAGACGGCCATCTCCCAGGTGGAAACCTCGGACATGGAACTCGACGGCATGTTCAACAACCTACGCTTCCAACTCAAGGAAGGGGGGCATCTGACCGTATCCACCACCAGACCGGAGCTTCTGCCGGCATGCGTTGCCATCTTCGTGCATCCCGACGACCAAGAGAACAGGGACCTGATAGGCAAGACAGCTGTGGTGCCACTCTTCAGGCAGGAGGTACCGGTTCTTGAGGACCCGGCCGTGGACATGGAAACGGGCACAGGGGTCGTTATGTGCTGCACCTTCGGAGACCAGGCGGACATAGACTGGTGGTATGCCCACGAACTGCCCCTGCGTATAGCCATAGACGAGACAGGGCATCTGACCGAAGTCGCCGGAACTTACGGGGGGATGCACATCCGGGAGGCACGGGAGCGGATAATTAATGATCTTGAGGAGAGGGGAAAGCTGGGTGACCGATGGCCCATATCCCATGCAGTAAAGGTCCACGAACGCTGCGATACCCCCATAGAATTCCTGGTGACAGAGCAGTGGTTCATAAGGTACCTGGACCTTACGGACGAGTACCTAAAATCGGGTGAAGAGCTACGGTGGTTCCCCGAGCATATGAAGATAAGATACCGTAACTGGGTTAAGGCGTTGAAATGGGATTGGTGCATATCCAGGCAGCGTTTCCACGGGATACCCTTTCCTGTATGGTACTGCAAGGCCTGCGGCGAGGTGATACTGGCCAACGAGGAGCAATTACCGGTGGACCCCATCAAGGACAAGCCCCCCGGCCCGTGCCATGGATGTGGCGGCCATGAGTTCGAGCCGGAGAGGGATGTACTGGACACGTGGGCAACGTCGTCCCTGACACCCTTTATCGCCACGGGATGGGTCGATAACGACCCTCTCTTCCACAAAGTATTTCCATACTCTCTGCGACCACAATCCCACGACATAATCAGCTTCTGGGCCTTCAATACTATCGTCAAAAGTCTTTTCCACACCAAAGAGAGGCCATGGGACGATATACTGATACACGGCTATCTGATGCTACCCGGGGGTAAGGCCTTCTCTTCCTCCAGGGGTGTTATAGTGGACCCCGAGGAGGTGGCCGAAGAATTCAGCGGCGACGCCATAAGGTACCTTGCGGGAAGCAACAAACCCGGTGAGGACGGTGAATACGAGGAGAAGTGGCTCACCCGGGGTATGCGCCTGCGGAACAAGTTATGGAACGTGCAGCGCTTTATCGCGGGAGCCCTGAAGGACGAAATCGTGGAAGGTGAACTTCGCAAGGTGGACAGATGGATCCTCACCCGTTACAGCGAGATGGTGGAAAGGGTGACCGGTTACATGGACGAGTACAGGTACGACCGTTGTTTGAAGGAGGTGGAGTTCTTCCTTTGGCATGTATTCGCCGACCATTACCTGGAGATGATAAAACACCGTATCGATGATGACGGGGTGCAGTACGCACTCTACAACATAGGTATGGGCATTAACAAACTCCTGGCACCCTTCATGTGCTTCGTTACAGAGGAGATATTTTTTGGTACGTATCGGAAACACGACCACCGGGAAAGTGTTCACATTTCCCCATGGCCGGAACCGTTGCTGACGGACGAGGCGGGGGCAGAGACGGGAGAACATGCAAAGGACATAATCGCAGCCGTGAGGAACTGGAAATCGGAGAAAGGTATCCCCCTCAACGAGTCTATAGGCGAGATCAGGATGATCACCGATGATGACGACATACTCGAGTGCGAGAGGGATATCGTGGAAACCCTAAAGGCATCGGGATTGATCAGATTGGAGGAGAGTGAATTGGACGAGAGACCGTCGAGGATAAAACCCCGGTATTCAGTTCTCGGGCCGAGGTACCGTGAAAGGGCGAAGGAAATATTCCAGCGGATAGATGAACTCGACCCCGGGGAGGTGGAGGATGGGTTGAGGGAAAAGGGTGAATTCGGGTTCGAACTCGCCGACGGAACCTTTGTTGTTCTGCACCGGGACGATGTGTCCGTGGAGAGCAAAAAGATATACGGGTCCAGAGAGGTCGAGGTCCTGGACCTGGGCCATACGGTCATCGCGCTGGATACCGTGGTCAACTGAATAGATCTTCGTCCCCGGGTTCGGATCCTCCGTGGTTCTCATGGTCAACCATGCCCCGGGCGCACGATGAACAAAAACCCCTGTCCATGTGTAGTGAACAAGCAGGCTGCCCGCACATGTAACAAGTGCTCGTAGTGGTTTTTCCGCACACGTGACATCCTCTTACCAATCTCATGTACTATCCCTGCTTTCAATATACGGACTAGGTGGGATAAATAGTTTGAGGGATATTTACGGTATGTCAAATATATCTCGCTATCCGTCACAGATGGCGGACCAAGGCGAAAATTGTATATTGTTACCCCATATCTGTGATACATATGGTAGTCGAAATAGATGAGGATACGTGTATCGCATGCGGACTCTGCGTTGACGCCTGCCCGGTAGATGCCCTCTACCTCGAAGGCGATTTCGTTCAGGTTCACCCGGACAAGTGCGAAGGTATCGGCGACTGTGTGGCCGTCTGCCCCGTGGATGCCCTATCCTGCCCCGGAAAATAGTGGTGTGATCTCACCCACGAACACACCGAAAAAGATAAAACCATAGGTCCTATTCGGTCATTCGGTAGATAAAATGGTGGACTGCAAGAACATAATGTCGGAAAGGGCCAAGGGGATGAAGGCATCGGAGATAAGGGAGCTTTTGAAGTTGACGCAGAGGCCGGGGATAATATCCTTCGCAGGTGGCCTACCTAACCCGGAGGCCTTCCCGGTTGAAGCGACCAGAAAGATAATAAACGAACTTCTTGACGATTCCTATGAAAAGGTATTGCAGTACGGTGCCACCGAGGGCATCACTCCCCTGAGAGAGGCCCTGGCGGCGCACATGAGGGACAGGGGTATCGACGTGATCAAGGAGAACATACTCGTAACCCACGGCTCGCAACAGGCCCTGGACCTGATCGGCAAGGTGTTCTTGGACCCCGGTGATACCATAGTCGTCGGCTCGCCCACATACCTGGGTGCCACGGGAGCTTTCAGGGCGTACCAGGCGGATATGAAGAGTGTTCCTGTCAGGGAGTACGGCATGGACATGGACGCCTTGGACAGAGAGATCGAAGAATTGATACGACTGGGGCACAGACCCAAATTCGTCTATGTCGTACCCACCTTCCAGAACCCATCGGGAGTCACCATACCCGCGGATAACAGGAAGAGGTTACTGGAGATAGCTTCCAAATACGATATGATGATAATCGAGGATTCCCCGTATTCCTACCTGCGTTACGAAGGCGAGACCATGCCCCACATAATGAGCATGGATAAGGGCGGACACGTGATACGTCTTCAAACCTTCTCCAAGATACTCGCACCCGGATTCAGGATAGCATGGATCGCGGGACCCACGGAGGTAATCAACCAGCTGACCATCGCCAAGCAGGCGTCTGACCTGTGCACCAACCCCTTCGGCCAATATGTGGCTTACAAGTACCTGTCGGAGGGTATACTCTTCGAACACATAAAGTACATAAAGGAACTCTACAACCAGAAAAGACTCACCATGCTGAAGGCCATGGACGAACACTTCCCGGCCGAGGCGAAATGGATGCGACCCCAGGGCGGTATGTTCGTGTGGGTGACCCTTCCCGAATACGTGAACACTCGGGAAATGTTCCCCAAGGCAATCGAGGAGAACGTTGCCTATGTTGTGGGTGACGCATTCTTCGTGGAGAACGAAGGTTACAACACCATGAGGCTTAACTTCACCCACTCGTCCGAGGAGGATATAATCGAGGGTGTCAAACGCCTTGCAAGGGTGATACTGCACGAGATAGACGCGAGCAGGGATAAAAAGATAGGAGAAAGTATCATCACACCCTGATAGGATATACCGCCAGGTATTATCGGCAGTGAGATTGTCTGAGATTTATATGCGGTACTCCGCACATTTATAGTGATGTGCACAAAATAGTCTGAGGAGGAGGTGTGCCCTGAGGTGATCGGAAACCTGTCCTTTTGAATCAGTATTCGACCGTGTTTGTTACGTCAAAATCTCAGCTTGAGCCACCCCATGTGTATCAAGAAACGGCTTTTATTAGGTGGACTATATGTGGCTTGAACCATCCACTCTATCCGTCACCCTCCGCATATTCCTCGGGATCGTTATGGGTATATTCTTCCTTATCAATCAATCTTTGCTTACTCTTCATCAGGAACGCCAGTGTTAGGACTAGACCGACCGCTATCGCGCCTGATCCTATCACGCCCATCAGCATCAGAAATACCGTTGTCACTACGACCATCTTATACAACTTCATTTTTTCAACTCCCTTATTTTATCTTTTTTTATCCATATCGTTAATGCTGCTATCATAATTGCGATCAAGGTGAAAGAAAAACCAATGAATGAAATTTCATTGTCACCATTGTTTCCGTTATCCTCTTCATACGCATAGTCATATTCTGTCTCAACATCCATAAATGTATTATCTTCGATCAAGTTCCAGTCGCACGTGTCCTCAAAGATACCTAATCTATAGTTGGAGATTGTATTGGTTTTGATATTATTGTCGTTGGAGTGTTGCAAGTTGATACCAACGCCCTGAGAACGATATTCATGATCTATTTCATTGTGGATAATTGTGTTCTCTGAGGAGTGTGCTAAAGTGATCCCAAATATATTGTCAGATATGGTGTTGTTTTTAAGGACATTATTGTTAGAATAAGAAAGATGGATGCCTCCGTGGTCATTATTTAACACCTTATTATCAACAATTTCTGTGCCGCTAGACGCATATAAGTGTATACCTTCTCTAATGTTATTAGTCATAATATTATTCTCCAATACACCATTCCGGGCATTGAAGAGAATAATCCCCGAATTGTATACAGCCTTTTCTATCGGTACACCTTTACCATAATCTTGGTCAACACCACTCGCATTATGCACGTAGCACCCCCGCACAACGAAATACATCGTAGTATTCCCCACGTATATCCCGTAACCGTGTCCCGTCCCGTCGATCTCATACCCTTCGATCACGTACGGATTCCCTTCGCTCCCGTCCCCCGGCCAGCTCTCATCAGCCGCCTGCGCTGCGAAGTCGTCGTTCCCGTCGATACGGATAGGCGCACGGACGATGTAGTCGTTCTCTTCGGCGTCCACTTCTTCCGGATGTACGAGTGCCGGGGCGACCGCGGTGAGCAACAGTATGAGTACTACCGGGGTTACGAACATGAAGGTTTTCTTGGTATTTTCACTTTTCATTACGTTCACCTATGGTTCTACTTACCCATATAAGCAAACAACACTATTTAACGTTTTCTATAATATTATACTTCCTACTTAATATTATACTTCCTACTTAATATTATACTTCCTACTCCGGAGATATGCGATCGTAGTAATCCGCCGGACAAGAATACATCTCACAAAGAGGTATGCGTTAACCGCGCGGAAGTGAAACCAGCCGCCTCGGATGTATGCTCTCACCGCAGCAAGGAATCGGAATCCACCTAATAGATAAGTTCCATGATGATTAAGTAGAGGGTCATCCCCCC